>QZJI01000071.1 GCA_003599735.1 Dehalococcoidia bacterium
TGCATGAACTGCGGCGCACTCTTCCCTCAGGATGGCGAGCAACCTCCTGGAGCTGAACGACCGGGGTCAACGGCTACCGTAAGTGTCCACTGCACGAGCAAGCGGCGTCAGACTGCACGTCAGGGTCGCGTTCGTCCATGCTGCCCCGCGCCCAAACGTCACACGACCCGTCATCTTTCATCCGCAGGTCTTACCCCTTGGCCATCGCATCCATGATCCGGCTATTGCCGGGCGCCGGGGCAGACGAGCGGGCTTGCGCGAGCAAACGCGTCCACCAGTCCAAGTCCTCCAGGAGAATGTCAAGCGCGACATGGGCCATGGTGTCGACGGGCTTGCCGTCCTCGCCGAAGGAGCCGGGCACGCGCGGCAGCAGCACCGTATTCCGCAGCGGCACCATCTCGGTCTCGATCGCGATCAGCGCCAAATGCTCAATGGCGCGCGTGCCTGCCGCGAGGCCGTAGCTGTACGAGACAAAGCCAGCGGGCTTGTTCCGGAACGCTCCGGAGAGCCAGACGGTGTCGATCGCGTTCTTCAGCACGCCGGGAATGCTGTGGTTGTATTCCGGCGTGACGAAGAGAAACGCATCACCGGAAGCAATGGTCTGGTTCCAGCGCTTCACGATTGGCTCGGAGTAGGTCGGATCGTTGAGGTCGCCGATCGTCTCCAGGTTCTCCTGGAAGAGCGGCAGCCGCCAATCACGCAGGTCCAAGACCTCGACGTCCGAGAACCCCGGGTGCTGCTCCGCCACCGCGCGAACCCATGCGACGACGGGGTCAGCAGCGCGACCGGGACGGATGCTTCCAACGATGATCTTGAGCTTCATGCGGCGCCTTCCGAATTTCAGGTGGTATCTTTCAGTAACTAAGTCATCATCGGTGACCAATGGGGCGATCCGAAAGACGGCACTTTCGGGTGCCTAGGTATACACACCGAGACTGAGTTACCCGAACGGAACCAGCGATGCCAGACCCGAACGAGCCGGCCTGCGTCAATCTCCGAGAGATGCTGAACCGGATTGGCGACAAGTGGAGCGTGTTAGTGATCGCCACGCTGGGCGAGGGGCCGCAGCGCTTTGGTGAGTTGAAGCGTGCGATCGACGGTATCTCGCAGCGCATGCTCACTCAGACGCTCCGACAATTGGAGCGCGATGGCATCGTCTCGCGCTCGGTCTATCCGACCATCCCGCCTCGAGTCGACTACGCACTGACGCCGCTGGGGATGTCGTCGCTGCGCGCGATTCAGTCACTCGCGGAGTGGGCGGTCGAGCATGGAGAGGATGTGGCCGCTGCTCGGGCGCGGTACGACGCGCTGCATCTCGACACAGTCTCCGCATTCTCACCGCGCGCGACACGGCGCTGACGCCGCGTTCTTCCTTCGACGAACGCCAGCCGCTGTAGATGCCGCTCCACTGCCGTCGGCTCCAGCCCCGGGACGCTCAGGAGTCGGTGGGGAGTTCGGGGATCAATGGCACGAGGAGCAACGCCGCCACGAGGATGCCACCATCCAGCAAGAACCCAAGCTGCATGCCCGAGCCAAGGTCGCTGCCGCGTGATGCGAGCAGCACCATGAGCGAGATCCCTACCGTCCCGCCGAATGACTGGAATGTGGCGCGAAGGCCGGCAATCGATGCGATTCGATCCGGTAAGGCGTCCATGCCGGCGTTGTTGAGCGCCGGATTCGTGACACCACGCGCGGCTCCCGCGAGGAGGATCACCAGCAGGAGCCACCAGAAGCTATTGACGTGTAGCGGCCCCACGTTGAGCTGCTCAACGCCCAGCGCGAGCAGCCCCAGCGCCGAGGCCATCCCCAAAAGCCCGACCACTACCGGTCTGTGATAGCCGGTGTGGTTCAGCACCAGCGCTGCGAGCAATGAGAACCCGACCATCGCCGCTGCCCGGGGGGCCATCAGCGCTCCCGTTGCGGACGCGCTCATGTCATACACCTCCTGCAAATACAGCGGCACTAACGAGAAGACACCGATCCATGCCATCCCCACGATGAACGCAGTGACGTTGCTCGCGAGGATGTCCTTGCGGGCGAGCAACGCCAGGTCGAGCGCGGGTGTGGGGACTCGGCGTTCCTGAAGGGCAAAGAGGCCCCAGAAGGCGATGGACAGTCCTAGCGAGCCCCCGACGAGCCTCATATCCGGGCCTGGATCGCCCCGGCCGAGCTCGGTCAGCGTAAAGATCAATGATGCGACGGCGAGGGCGAGAAGTACCGCGCCGCCAAAGTCGATCGACTGTGGTGGCTTGCGAAGGCCGCGCGGGAGAATGAGAAACACGGAACACATCACCAGAAGCGCAAGCGGTACGTTCATGAGAAAGGTCCACCGCCAGCCAGCGAGGTCGACGATCACGCCACCGATGGTCGGGCCGATCACCGCGCCGAACGGCAAGATCGACGAATACAGTCCTACGGCGCGCGCCCGGTTCTCCGCGAATCCCTCGGCCACCATCGCCATACCGGATGGCATGAGCGCCCCGCCGCCGAGACCCTGGAGAAACCGGCCCAAGACGAGCACGGGCAGGCTGGGGGCAGCGCCGCAGATGAGCGATGCGACCGCGAAGAGCCCGAAGCCGAGTGCGAACACATTTCGTGGACCGAACCGGTCGGAGAGCCGACCCGAAACCGACAGCGCGACCACCTGCCCGATCATGAAGATGGTGAGCACCCACCCGCTCCACCGGAGGGGCGCGTCGAGGTCATCGATCAGGTCTTCCAGGGCGACGGAGACCATTCCGAACTGCATCACATAGACGAGCAGGGATACCGAAAGCAGTCCGAACATCAGATAGGGGGATCTACTCGGTACGGAGTCCCGCGTCTGGCGGGGGACCGAGGCCGATCCGGCTCGGTCCGGGACGCTATCGGCCACGCGAGATCGCTTCGTCGCTGGACGCGCTCACTGAGGAGGGTTGGCCGAGAGGTTCCTCCGGCAGCAGGAGTGTGTGGTCGCCGGCAGGCGGATCACCCGCGGTCGCAAACGTGTGCTTCGAGTTCGCGAATGCGAGCAGTACCAGGACCACCGTCACGAGGAGCCCCTGGACGATGAACAGTGTCTGCGCGCCGACGATGTCCGCGAGTACCCCCATGGGCAGCGACATCAACGGCATCGCGCTGAAAGTCAGCATGAAGATGCTCATGACCCGACCGCGATACGCCGGGTCCGACTCGGCCATGAGCATCGTCTGGTTCAGTGTCATGTAGGCGGTGGCCGTCCCGCCCAGCACGACGAGGGCGACCAGCGCGCCCGCGACTCCAAAGAACTGCGAGAGGAGGCCGAGCCCCACGAGACCGATCCCCGCCGCGACACCGATGAACAGTTGGAGCAGAGGCTTCCGCGGATGATCCGTGAGCGAGGCGATGCCCAGCGAACCCAGGAGCCCTCCCACGCCAGAGACGCCGACCATCAGGCCGAAGAGCTCCGCGTGCCCCAGGCCGTCGGCGAAGCCGGGAAGCATCAGGTTGTAGGGCATGATGAAAAACGCCAGGGCGAACCCGGAGAGCATCAGTGACCGCAGGGTGTGATTCGAGAGGACATGCCGCACGCCGTCCCCCATCTCGCGCTGCAACGTCGTCCGCACCTGGCCGAGGTGGGCACGAGTCACCGGCAGTTGGAGCATCGCGAACACGGTAAAGAGGTAGAGGATCCCGGTGGCGTAATAGGCACCCTCGATGCTCACGAGCGCGATCAGCCCGCCTGCTGCGGCGGGCGCCACGATCCGTGTCCCGTTCATGGCGATGTTCTGGAGGGAGATCGCCGCCGTGAACTCTCGCTCGGAGACGACTTCGGTCAGCAGCGCCATGCGCGCGGGGCCGTTGAACGTGAACAGGATGCCCTGCACTACCCCGATCGCGAACAGCAGGACGATGCTGATCAGATTCGCCTGGACGAGGATCGCGGTCCCCACCGCGAGGGCGCACATGATCCCCTGCGAGACGACGATGATCCGGCGCTTCTCGACGCGATCGACTGCCGCGCCACCGGGGAGCGAGAAGATCGCCATCGGCAGGGCGAATGCCGCCTCGACGATACCGACGACCGCGTATGACTCGGACAGCTCCCAGGCGAGGACGCCGCGGGCGATGAGTTGCATCTGCATGCCAGAGAAGGATGCCAGCGTCGACGCCCAGAGCCACCGAAAATGGACGTTATGGAATGCCCCGAACGCCTTGCGGAGCGACGGACGTTCGCCGTTCCGCGCGCTTGGCGATGATTGCATGTGCGCCATGGTCCTACCGGCCCATTCCCCGCTGCGGCCTAGCCCTGAGGGACGATCAGGACTGGACGGTCGGCGTTTCGCGCCAGCCACTCGGAGGTGCTCCCCAGCAGGAGCCTGGTCATCTGTCCCTTGCCGTGGGAGCCCACCACGATCAGGCCGGCATCACGTGCTCGCGCGACACTCGCAATCGCCTGACCGGCTCGGCCACGCACGCGGACGCTGGCGCCGGACAGCTGCGTCTCGACCTCAAGAAACTCGGGGCCGGGCGTCGAGGCGGGCTCGACAGCCTCCACCCGGACGACCTGCAGACTGAGGCGCGTCGCGAATTCGTCCGCGATGGCGCCGATGCGCACGGACAGGTCGGAGCCGTCCACGCCGACCACCGCTGTCGCGATCGCCCGCGGGGCGATCACCTCCGGCGGCAGGAGGATGAACGGCATGGTGAGGCGACGCAGCAGCGCGCCCCAGTCGCCTCCCATCGCCCGACGAAGGCGCCCCGAGTCGTCCGTCGCGAGCAAGAGGATCGCCCCCGGCCGCTGCGCCGCGAGGCGCGGGAGTTCCTCGTCGATGAGACCTGTCACGACCTCGTGCGTGACGGATGCACCTGCCCAGCGTCCGTCGGTCGCGGCAATGGCGAGGAGGTCATCCGCCATCGCGAGCGCCTGCTCGACAGGGTCGCGCCCGCGCGCCGGATCGAGGACGTTGACCAGGTGCACGGGCACCCGCAGCGCTGAAGCCATCGCAGCCGCCCAGCCGACCTCGCGGTCCACCGAGGCCGGATCCGCCAGCGCTACCAGCAGTTCCGTGACAGTCGTCTGTTCGGAGGTCATGATCGCTGCCCCTCTCCCGCCGTCAGTTGTCCATCGGTGCCATCCAGTCGCGGCGTCCGTGCGAAGCGTCGCTTTAGCGCATCCATCAGCGAGTACACGACCGGGACGACGAAGAGCGTGAGGAACGTGGACGTGAACAGCCCGCCGATCACCACCCGCCCGAGCTCCGAGGAGATCAGGCCGCTCCCACCGAACCCGGCGGCCAGCGGGATCAGCGCCAGCATTGTCGCGAGGGCGGTCATCGCCACCGGCCGGATGCGCGTCTGGCCGCCCTCGATCAACGCGTCATACAGGCTGTAGCCCTGCTGGTGACGGAGCTCGTTCACGTACTCCAGCATCACGATCGCGTTCGTGACGACGATGCCGACGAGCATCAGCATGCCGAGCATCGCGTTGATGCTGAGCGCGGATCCCGTGATCCAGAGCGCCACGATTGCGCCGATGACGGCGAGCGGGAGCGTGAAGAGGATGACGAACGGGTCCACCCAGCTCCGGAACAGCCCCGCCATGATCGCGTAGACGAGCACGATCGAGGCGCCGATCGCGATCAGCATGCCGGTGAAGCCCTGGTCGATGTCGCTGCCGACGCCGCCGTGGTTCACCTCGATCCCGGTGGGCAGCGTCAGGGCATCGACCGCTTCAGTCGCCTCCAGCGAGACCGCGGAGACGTTCTCAGCGACGATCTCGCCGCCCACCGTGGCGGCCTCACGGCCGTCGATACGGGTCAGGGTCGTCTGGCGCATCACCTCAACGGGCTCAGCAACATCGCCAAGCGTCACGTCGGGGGTGAGGGGCAGAACAGCGAGGTCCTCCACCGTCAGCGGGCCGCCAGCCGTCGTCAGCGAAAGCAGGACCGGGAGCACGCCGTCCACAGTGCCGATGGAGGTGACGGCCTGCCCGCCCGAGAGCTGTGCCACCGCGCCGGCGATCTGGGCGGGGCTCAGACCGGCCGCGGCCGCGGCCTGCTGATCGATCTGCAGTTCGATCGCGGGGACAGAACCGGACACGTCGCTGCTGACGTTGGTCAGGCCCTCGATCCCGGCGAGCGCCTGTTCCACCATCGCCGCCGCCTCGGGCAGCGCGGCGGCGGCACCGGGGGTCTCCGCAGAGACGGTGATATTCACCGCGCTCGAGGAGAAGCCGGCGGCACCGGCGGAGACCGTGATATCTCCGCCATCCTCGATCTCCTGCGGGAACCGCTCGCGGAGCTCCTCCGCGACCTCGTCATTCGGGTCGGAGGCCGCGAACACGGCCGTGATGGTCGCCGAGTTGGGGCTCTCGCCGCTGATCACCGCGCCGAGGGCGCCCAGCCCGCCGGACGCGCCCGTGATCACGGTCTGGTAGCTCTCGATGTCGTAGGTCTCGAGCAAGCCCTCGACGGCGATCGCGCGCTCGAGCACGGAGTCTCGCGACTCACCCGGGTGCGCGGGGACAGTCACGATCAGCGAGTTCTCACCCGTGTCCGGGAGGAACACCAGTGGCAGCGTCGGCACCAGCGTCAGGCTGGCGACGAACAGCGCCGCGGCGATACCCAGCGTCGGCCAGCGGTGACGCAGCGACCACTCCAGAGCGGGACGGTACGCGCGGGCGAGCCGGCCGTGGCGGTCGCCAGCCTCAGCGTGCACCTTCACGCCGCGCGACATCAGGATGCGCACCAGTGCGGGCACCACCGTCACTGCGGCGAGCAGCGAGGCGATCAGGGCGAACACCACGGCGAGCGCGAAGGGCAGGAACAGCTCGCCGATGATCCCGCCGACCAGGCCCAGCGGCAGGAACACCGCCGCCGTGGTCGCGGTCGCGCCGACGATCGCGAGCGTGACCTCGCGCGCGCCACGCGTGACGGCGGTGTACGTGCGCTCACCGGCCGCCATGTGCCGGTAGATACTCTCCAGCACCACGATCGAGTCGTCGATGACGCGTCCGATCGCGATCGTGAGACCGCCCAGGGTCATGAGGTTGAGCGTGTTGCCGGTCGCCTCCAGCGCCACGATCGCGGCGAGGATCGACAGCGGGATCGAGACCGCGGTGACGACGGTGCTGCGGACGCTGCCGAGGAAGACCAGCACGATCACGATCGCCAGGACGCCGCCGAGCACGCCCTTGAACACCATGTCGTAGACCGACTCTTCGATGAACTCGGCCTGATCCTCGACCACCTCGATACGCACCCCCTCCGGGAGGTCGGACGCCAGGTCGTCGAAGGCGTCCAGCACGTCGTGTGCGACCGCGACGGTGTTGCCTTCCTTCGTCTTGGCAATCTGGAGGCCGACGGCGGGCGTGCCGTTGGAGCGGTTCACGCCCGTGGGCGCGGTCTCGATGACATCGACGGTGGCAATCTCTCCCAGCGGCACCGTCCCTCCGGCGGGCAGGGGGATGGCGATGCCATCCAGTGCCTCCACCGAGGAGAACAAGAGCACGGCCTCGACCGGGACGGCGCTATCCGCGCCCGCCACAGAGCCCGCCGGCAGGATGACGTTGTTCGCGCGCAGCACCGAGGCGATCGCCTCAAAGCTCAGGCCGCGTTCGAGCAACGCGTCGCGGTCCACGGCCACGCTCACCTGCTGAAGCGCGCCGCCGACGACGTCGACGCTCCCGATCCCCTCGATGTCGGACAGACCTGGGACCACGACGGTCTGGGCGAGAGTGAGCAGTTCCTGGTCGGAGACGTCGCCCTCGAGCGTCGCGGTGATCACGGGAAGGGTGGCCGGGTCGAGCAGCAACGTGCTCGCCTGGACGTTCGGCGGGAGCGAGAGCGACTGGAGGATCTCCGTGACCGCGGCTTCGGTCCCCTGGAGGTCGACGCCGAAGTCGAAGGAGAGCAGCAGCACGCCGAGCCCCTGCGTGCTGGTCGACTGCGTGGACTGGAGGCCCTCTAGGCCGGCGGTCGCGGCTTCGAGTGGGGCGATCGTCCCTCGGACGACCTCGCCGGGTTGCGCCTCAGGCGCCTGGGCAACCACGACGATCAGCGGGAACTCGATGTCGGGGATGAGCTCCTGGTTGATGCGCGTCGCGGAGAGCGCTCCCGCGCCCAGCACCAGCGCGATGGCGACGATCACGAACCCGGCGCGCCGGTACGATAGCTCCGTGAACCATGCGACGATTCGGCTCATACAGGCTCCGGTTCTAAGCGCCGCATATGCACGACATAGATTGAATATTTCCCCGTAATGCGATTATTATCGCACGTGGACGTATTCGCAAGCACGTCTGGGACGAAGGATGTGACATGGCGTCGCGGGAGCACCTGGTCGAGGACATCCAGCGGCTGATGACCACGGCCGCCACGGCGAGCGCGGGGACGCGGCCCATGCCGTGGCTGGCGGTCGACCTCTCGATGGCCCAGCTCAAGGCGCTGATGGTGCTGCACGCGCGCGGCATCGTCCGCGTCGGCGAGGTCGCACACATGCTCGCGATGTCGCCGAACGCCACGACCGCCGTGCTCGACCGCCTCGAGGAGGAAGGCCTCACCCAGCGTCAGCCGGATCCCACCGACCGCCGCGCCGTCCTCGTGGGCCTCACCCAGCACGGGAGCGAGTGGATCACGGAACTGCTCTCCGCGAACGTCCGCGACTTTGGAGAACTGCTCGGCGAGCTCACCGTGGCAGAGCTCCAAGCGCTCCACTTCGGGATGAGCGCGGTGAACCGAGTGCTGCAGCGGAGCGACGCCGTCAAGCCTCTGGTGGCCGAATGAATTGCCCTACCGACCGCGACCGAGGCGCTGGGGTGCCCGGCCGGGTGAAGCGGTACGCGAACATCACGGACGCGGGCATCCTGCATGACTAAGCCGTCCCGACGGCGGCTCGTCTTCTTGCTCGCCATGATGTCCACGCTCGTGCTCGCACTGCTGCTCGCGCTGCGGCCGTCCGGCGGAGTCGATCAACCCCTCTCATACGTGATCGCGGAGGCGCAAGCCAGGCGCGTCGAACGGATCGAGGTACGTGGCGACGTCCTCACCGTCCACCTCGCCGGGACGGAGGAGCCGATCCGCTCCCGCAAGGAGTCGTCGTCCTCCATCGAGGGGATCCTTCGCCACAACGGCGTGCCGATCGGTGCTGACGGCGTGGAGGTCGTGGTCAGGGGCGAAGGCACATCGATCGTCTCGCTCGTCCTGAACTTCCTGCCCTTCATCCTCATCGGCGGCCTCCTCTTCTTCATGCTGCGACGGATGGGCGGCGCCAATAACCAGGCGATGGCGTTCGGCAAGAGTCGCGCGAAGATGAATCTGAGCACCCGGCCGACGGTCACCTTCGAGGACGTCGCCGGCCAGGAAGAGGCGAAGCAGGAGCTGCACGAAATCGTCGAGTTCCTGAAGTACCCGGAGAAGTTCTCAGCCCTCGGTGCGCGCATCCCTCACGGCGTGCTGCTTATCGGACCGCCGGGCACCGGCAAGACGATGGTGGCGCGCGCCGTCTCCGGCGAGGCCGGAGTGCCGTTCTTCCACCTCTCCGGCTCGGAGTTCGTTGAGATGTTCGTCGGCGTGGGCGCCAGCCGGGTGCGCGACCTCTTCAAGAACGCCAAGGAGAATGCGCCGGCGATCGTCTTCATCGACGAGATCGACGCGGTCGGCCGCCAGCGTGGTTCGGGCCTGGGCGGTGGACACGACGAACGCGAACAGGCACTCAACCAGATCCTCGTGGAGATGGACGGCTTCGACACCGAGGCCAACGTGATCGTGATCGCGGCCACCAACCGCCCGGATGTGCTCGACCCGGCGCTGCTGCGCCCCGGCCGCTTCGACCGCCAGGTCACGCTCGACCTGCCCGACGTCCGCGGCCGCAGGCAGGTGCTCGACGTCCATGTGACAGGCAAGCCGGTCGACGAGTCCATCAGTCTCGATACGATCGCGAAGCAGACGCCTGGCTTCTCCGGCGCGGACCTCGCCAACCTTGTAAACGAGGCCGCGATCCTCGCGGCGCGGCGTGGCAAGAAGCGCATCTCCATGGACGAGCTCAACGAGGCCGTCGACCGTGTGATCGCCGGCCCGGAGCGCAAGTCCCGCGTGATCACCGAGGTCGAGAAGAAGATCATCGCTTACCACGAGGCGGGCCACACCGTGGCCGGCTACTTCTCGCCGCGGGCAGACATCCCGTTCAAGGTCACCATCGTCGCGCGCGGCATGGCGGGCGGCTCCACCCGCTCGCTGCCCTCGGACGACCGGCGCCTGCAGGACCGCTCCTACTACGAGGCGATGATGACGATGGCGCTCGGCGGACACGTCTCGGAGGAGACCGTGTTCGGCGAGATGACCACCGGCGCCCACGACGACATCGGCAAGGTGACGCAGATCGCCCGCGCGATGGTGACCCAGTGGGGCATGTCTCCGCGCCTCGGTCCAAGGACGTTCGGCAAGGGCGAGCAGGCGACCTTCCTCGGTCGTGACATCTCCCGAGGACGAGACTACTCCGAGCGCACCGCCGAGCAGATCGACGACGAGGTGCGCCGCCTCGTCGGCGAGGCACACGCGCGCTGTCGCGCGGTCATCGCGGAGCATCGGGACACACTCGATCGGCTCGCGTCGCGGCTGATGGAGGTGGAGACTGTCGAAGGCGACGACTTGCTGCGCCTCCTCGGCCCAGTCGAAGGGCGCCCGCTGCCCGCCGATGGGCCGACGTCATCGTCCGGAGGGCGCGCGTCTCCGGCGCCGGCCGTCGACGCATCGCACGAGGATGACACCCCTCCGCGACGCGCCGGCCTGACATGGGGCCCGCGCCCCAACAGCGGGGCCGACTAACGGCGATAGGACTCAGGTCACGATCAGCACACGGGCGCTCACGGGCGCGTCTCGCTGTCGCGTAGCGCCTCCACCAGGGCGGCGTATCCACGATGCAGCGCCCTCAGGTCATCGTCACCCAGCGCCGCGAGCAGGGCCGCGAGACGCTCCACGCCCGCCGTCGTGATCTCCTCCACGAGATCGGTGCCGGCAGGCGTCAGCGACACCAGCGTCACCCGGCGGTCGGCCGGGTGACGCTCCCGCTGGATGAGCGCCTGGCCCTGCAGTCGGTCGACGATGCCTGTCGCCACGGCTGCGCTCACCTCGATCGCGCGGGCGAGCGCGCTGATTGACTGTGGCCCCTTGGCGAACAGGACCATCACCGTCTTGAGCTGCACAAGCGTGATGTCGAGCTTGAGGTACGGCTCCGGCGCCGCTCCTGCCTGAAGCTGGATGGCTTCCTTGAACAGCGCTGTCACGGCCTGAATCTCGTCCCGTCGCGCCACTGCCCATCCCCGATCCGGCTGTCGTCTATTCCTCAATGTAACATTGACTATCAGTGCGATACTACAAGAGATCGAGTGAGAGGGGGCAGTCATGCAGCCGATCGGCGCCGAACTGATCTCGGACGATGTGTACCGCTGCGCGGGCACTCGTCCGGGGCTGGTCGGCTATCTGGTCCGCAATGACAGAGGCTGGACAGCGGTCGATGCGGACGAGGCGTACCTGGACGAAGCTGCCGTGTCTCCGGTGCGCACGTTGTTCACCTGTCCACTGCTGCGTGCGTCCGTTACGGACGCACGCCTGGACTCCCCGACGTGGCCCGTCAGCGGAGCGGTCAGCTATGGCAGTGACACAGGGCATCAGGTCGTCCACAGTCCTACGCATCGGATCCTCTTCGTCGGTGACTTGCTCGATGAGCCGCGTCCGTGCCGGTCTTCTCCAGTATGTCGCGAACCGCTTCCCGCCGAGCTCCATGTGCTTGCCGCCCTGCTCCGGCTGGATGCTGAGATCGCATTCACGGCCTCCGGGCGAAGGCTGACCGACCACCCGAGGCAGGCCGCGATCCGCCTTGAGCACATCCGCAGTCGTTGCCAGCAGGTATTGGAGGCGGTCGCCGCTGGGGCTGAGACGACTGAAGCGATCATCGGGTTTCTCCAGTCGCACGCCGCATTCGACTGGAGCGACGGCGTAGTGCCTATCCACGCGCTCGTCACCTCCTATCTGACCGTACTCGTGGACGAGGCCCACCTCGTGCGGGCGTCGGGTGTCGGCCGGGACATCTACCGCATCGCCGTATCCAGCTATTAGCGGATCGAAAGGACATCCAGATGGGACTGTTCTCGCGAAAGCGCCGTGACCACGACGCTAACGCGGCGTCCGATGCGCCGCGAGAGTGTCAGCACACGACGCTTGCCCCTCGTTGGGACAGCGCAGCCGACATGGGCAAGACAGACAAGGTCGCCCGCTATCGATGCGGGTCATGCCGCGCTGAGTTCAGCGCCGCAGAGGGTGAAGCACTCATCGCGCGGCCGTTGGAACGCGATGCGGACCGCTGAGGATCAGAGCATGTCACTGCCCTCGTATTGATGGTTCGGATACCCGATCCAAGACTTTCGGGCCAGCACAGCTCCGAGCAATTCGCCGCGGGATATCCTCATCCCGGTCGACGTCAAGGTCAGTGAGCGTGGCTTCGCGGCCGACGCACAGCACCGAGGGGACTGGCCGACAGGAACTGAGAACCGGCCCGTTCCGAAACGAGGAGGCGGCATACTGAGCGGCTGGTCCGACGTTGCGCGCGCAGGGGAACGTCGGACCAGCCGGGATGGCCAGACGCCGGCGGTCTGGACACGTCGCCGCGCTCGGGACCGTGGCGGGATTGGCGCCCCTGCTCTCATTCGGTGCCTCGGCAGTCTGACGCCTGGCGCTCACCCTCCCCACAGCTTGCCGGCGGTGGACAGAATTCGAGTAGTTCATGCCCGTACATACCCCCGTCTGTACGGTCGGTTTCGGGCGCCGCAGAAGGAAATCTCATTGGCCGAAGCAATCGCATCAGGGGTCTGGTGGCTCCACGGTACGCGCGGCAGCAACGTCTTCCTGGCGGAGACCACATCTGGAGGACTCGTCCTCGTTGACGCGGGATTCGCCCGGAGCTTCGACGGCATCGTTGACGACGTCGAGTCCATACGGCCCGGCGCACGCGTCACTCACCTCTTCCTGACTCACAATCACGTCGACCATGCCGGGGCAGCGGCGAGTCTCCGGCAGCACTACGGGGCGCTGGTCGTGGCCGGTGCCGCAGATTGCGAATTCACTGACAGCACGGGGCCGTACACACTGCGCGAGCAGGTCGGCGCATCCCACCGCCGACAGCGGGCGCTCCAGCGTATCCTGAGACGCGGCGCCGCAGTCGGCGAGGTCATCGCAGACCGACCGCTGTCTGGAGCGGTCGAGGTCGCGGGAGTCCGCGCATTCCCCACGCCGGGTCACACCCCTGGTTCTTACTGCTATGTGCTCGCGGATCGGGACCTCGCGTTCGTCGGCGACCTCGTCATCAGTCATCCGGGCGGGCTATCGCGTCCGATGAAGACCGCGAACGATGATGACGCCGAGTACCTTCGTTCTCTGAGGGCGTTCGCACAGTGCGCCCCGGACAGAGGCTGCCCCGGGCACGGTGCGATGGTCCAGCACGACTTCCGGGACCAACTCCTCACGCTCGCCGCGTTCAGCCGCAGAGGTCTCCTGTCACCGGCGGGTGCCTGGGGCCGGGGGGTGCGGCTGTGGGGGTTCGCCCGGGGGATCTCGCGCGAACGTCGCCCCGATCCGCCCGGGGCCGCCAAGCCGCACCGCAAGCAATAGCACCCCGCATGCAGAGGGAAGTGAGAAGCATATGACTACACACGCGGCTGCGGGTGCTGACCGCGGGCGCCCTCGCGATTCGTCCATCGATGGCCGAATCCTTCGCGCGGCCGTCGAACTAATCGTGGAGCAGGGCCCATCTGCTGTGACCGTCGATGACGTTGCCCGACAGGCGGAGACTTCGAAGGCCACCGTCTACCGCCGCTGGCCCAGGAAGGAGCATCTCCTCGAAGGAACGGTGAGGAGCGCCCTTGCTCTCGCACCCCCGACAGTTGATGTCAGCGATCCGAGGGCGGCGCTCGTCAGTCTCGTGGATCACTGGCTCCGCCTGGCCGCGGAGGAACCTATCTGGGAGGTCCTCTTCCGATCGTTTGGGGCCGCTGAGCATCCGCCAGGGTATGACAGGGTGAGAGAGGCCGTGATCGCGCGTCACCTGACCGACCCGGTGACCACGATCCTCCGCCGGGCTGAACCACCAGCCGCACCTCAGCTCGTATCGGATCTCTTCCTGGGCCTATCGCTGGTCAAGAGGGCCTTCCGGAACGCAAGGGAACGACAGAGTTACGCGGAGTCAGCAGTCAACCTGATCTGGCCGGGATTGCAGGCGGGAGCCGCCCGTCCAGCCCCAACAGAATGACGCGCCTCGCGAGGACGTCCGTGTATGCGCACACCGAACCCTGACGACCGCATCCGGTACTCATCCCGTCAGGGGCGCTGGACGCCCCCCGGCGATGGTCATCCCGATCATCAGTTGCTACAGCCGCAAGTTGCCCGAGAGTCGCCATCAGGGACGCACGAGCAGGACGGCCGTTTCCTTGACCTCCCGGACCACATGCTCGGCCACCGAACCAAGCATGGCACGCCGAATCCCCTTCCGCCCGTGGGTCGTCATGATGACCAGGTCCGCCGACGCATCGCGAGTTGCGGCGACGATCTGCTCGCCGGGATTCCCCGTGACGACCAGCGGACTGACGGCACCGGTCCAGCCGAGTTCGCGGAGCTCGTCGCGTGCGGCGTCCAGGTCGGCGCGGAGCCGACGCTGCTCGGCCTCGCTCACCTTCCTTGCCACGTCCGGTGGGACATCAGCCACGATCCCGGTCTGCCGGGACAGTGCGGATGCGACCGACTCCATCACTGCGATCAGGATGACCGCCTTCGGATTGATGCGCGCAACGTGAGCGAGGGCCTTGCGCGAAAATTCAGAGCCATCCAGCGGAACGACGGCCGTCTCATACTGATCCACAGGTCACCGTGCCCTTCTCGTCTAGTTCCTATCGGTGTTGGCGTCGACGACCATCGGGCCTGCTGTCGACCCCTCGATCTGTACCCTCGGCAAGAGCCGGTCGAGCCAGCCGGGGAACCACCAGTTCGCATCGCCGAGCAACTCCATCACCGCCGGAACAAGGACCAGCCGGACCACCGTCGCGTCCAGGAAAATCGCGACGCCCAGACCGACCCCGAACTCCTTGATGATGCGTCCCTCAGACAGCGCGAAACTGAGGAAGACAGCCACCATGATCGCCGCGGCAGCAGTGATCACCCGTGCCGTCTGCGTGACGCCCCGAGCGACCGCTTGAGAGTTGCCCATGCCGCCCACGTAGTTCTCCCGAATCCGGGAGAGGAGGAAGACCTCGTAGTCCATCGAGAGGCCGAACAAGACCGCGAACAACATCATCGGCAAGAACGACTCGATCGGCCCCGCGCCACCCGTCTGCAGCGGCCCAGATAGCCAGCCCCACTGGAAGATCGCAACGAGCACTCCATAGGCGGCTCCGATCGAGAGCAGGTTCATCAGGGCTGCCTTGAGGGGGACCACGATCGAGCGGAATACGGCCATCAGCAGCACGAAGCTCAGGCCGATGACGATCGCCAGGAAGAGGGGGAGGCGCTCGGTGATGCGGTCACCGATATCCGAGAATGCCGCAGTGATTCCCCCGACGTGCGCCTCCAGGCCGGTGCCGGCTGTCGCCAGCGGGATCACCTCGTCGCGGATTCTGTGCAGCAACAACGTCGTCGACTCGTCCTGGGGCGCTCCGACCGGGATCACCGAGATAACTGCGGCACCGCCGGCTGGGCTCACGACCGGTAGCGACGCGAATGCCACGCCTTCTGCGGCCCCGAGGGCCGCGGACAGTGCGTTCAACTCTGCCTCGGCCCCACCCTCGGGAAGTTCCACAGCTACAACAAGCGGACCGTTGAACCCGGCGCCGAACCCCGACGAGAGGAGGTCGTAGGCGCGCCGGCTGCGCATCGATTCCGGGTTGTTCCCCGCGTCGGAGAAGCCCAGCCGCATGTCAAGCGCAGGAGCCGCAAGCAGCAACAGCAACGCGGTGGCGCCCACCGCCGAAGTCCACGCGTGCCGCTGGACGGCCGTTGAGAGTCGGAACCAGATCCCGGTATCCCGGTGCGTCTCCACCGAGTGGAACGCGCGGATCTGCCAGCGGTCGATGTGGTGCCCGATCGCCCCCAGGAGCGCAGGGAGGAGCGTCGTTGCGACCAACACCGCGCTCAGGACCACGGTCGCCCCAGCGACGCCGATCGCGGCGACAAACTCGATCCCGACAATGAATAGGGCAAGGAGCGCGATCACGACGGCGCCGCCCGCGAAGATGACGGCGCGGCCAGCCGTGTCGACCGCGACGGAGACTGCCTCGATCACGCTCAGCCCACGGGCCAGTTCCTCGCGATAACGCGTGACGACAAGCAGTGCGTAGTCGATGCCGACGCCAATTCCGATCATGGCTGCGAATGCCGGTGTGAACGAACTCATCGCAAGCACGCGCGCCGCGAGCAGGATCAGCAGCAGCCCCGTGGCGAGACTGAATAGCGCGGTAACCATGGGAAGGCCCATCGCCACCGCCGAGCCGAACGCGATCAAGAGGATGACGGCGCCAGCGGCGAGCCCGATCAGCTCGGCCCGACCGGGTGGCACGATCTCTCCAGACTGGACCACCGCACCGCCGACCTCTAGCTGGAGCTCCGGAGTCGACCGATCGTCAACGAAGTCGAACAACGCCTCGAGCGTGGAGTCGGGGAGTTCGATGCCTCGTCCGGAATACTGCAGCGTCGCGTACGCGATCGCCCCGTCTCGTGAAATCGACCCAGCGCCTGGTGCGTATGGCGAGACGACGACTGCAACGTCCGGGAGTTGCGCGGCCTGCGCGAGGAGGTCCTCCACGCGTGCGCGCACCGCCTCATCGTTGAAGCCCGCAGGTGCCTGCATCACCAGGAGTGCAGGGTCTCCTGCCTGCTGCGGGAACCGCTCTTCGAGCAGGTCACGAGCTGCCTGAGATTCCGTCCCGGGGAGCTGTATATCGTCGGCGAAGCGTCCGCGTTCGCTGGCCCCTACGACGCCCAGGACGCCCACGAAGATCACCCACGCGAGGATCACCCGGCGCCAGTGCCGGGCGGCGTACGCGCCCCAACGGGCGAGAGGGCCCACCCGCAGTCCGCTTGCTTCCGAAGGTGTCGATGTCGTCATTCGTCCTTGCCTGCAGTTCGCTGCGCCGGGGTGGGCTCGCTGGGTTCATAGTTCGCGGTGGCGGACGCTTCGACGAGTTCTGCCAGCAGGTCAGCGAGCGCTGCCACGCGCGCCTCCCCGAGGACATCGAACGCCCGATTCAGATAAGCGCGTCCCTCGGTGAGGATCTCCTCGAGCACACGGCGGCCTGGTTCGGTCAGCGAAACGCGCACGACCCGCCGATCGACATCGTCAACTTCTCGGCTCAGGTACCCCGCGCGGTCCAGTCTGTCCACCAGACCCGTGACCGTTGCCGGACGTGTGTGAAGTTCCCGCGCAATCTCGCCAACGGAGAGACGATCCTGCTGGTGGACCGCGAAGAGCAGCCCGATCTGGGCAATGGTTAGACGCCGGTCATGCCAGAAGCGCACCCGCAGCGGCTCGACGAGATTGATCGCCTCCCCGTAGGCCCGTAGCGCGCGGTCGACCAGAGCACCGTCCACGAGGGGACTTCCTCACCGCATTCGATGGGCGTCGATCCGCCCAAGCCGCAATACCGAGGCTGGACACTCGGTTGCAAATGTTCCCTATGACACGAGTATCATCGATGAGGCTAACGATAATCGCAAGCAGGCACAGACATCGTCACGACGCCCCGGAGAATGCGGACCTAGCGAATGGCCAAGAGGAACTGGGCCGCATCCGGGACGACGTCAATCGCGGCGTCGCTCATGCTGGCGAGATCAAGGCTGCTCGCGTGACGGACGTCTCTGCTGATGGACTGGATAGGGGTGGGATGGCGATGAATAGCGCGACCAACACCGTCGGAGTCGTCCGTATGCCTGCGGTGTATCTCGCTCACGGCGCTCCGCCGCTGCTCGAGGACCCCATCTGGCCGGGCGAGCTGGCGGAATGGGGCAAGCGCCTCCCGCAGCCGAAGGCAATCTTGGTCGTTTCCGCGCACTGGGAGTCGGCACCGGTAACGATCGGTGCGACCACCCCGGTGCCGCTGGTCTACGACTTCTACGGCTTCCCCGCGCGGTACTACGAAACAACCTATGCGCCGCCGGGTGCGCCAGGGCTCGCCGAGCGCGTCCGCAAACTGTTGTCCGATGTCAGCCCCACGGCAGAAGAGCCGACCCGCGGCCTGGACCACGGCGCATACATGCCACTGCTGGCGATGTACCCCGAGGCGGATGTTCCGGTACTCCAGATTTCGATGCCGAGTGAAGACCCGCGCGTACTCATGGAGATTGGCCGTCGACTCGCGCCGCTGCGCGATGAGGGTGTGCTAATCATGGGCAGTGGATTCCTGACCCATAGCTTTGAGGCCGCGCGCCTGGCAGCGCAGGGCGGGCCGGCAGTGGTTCGCGCCGTCGCGGAATTCGACCAATGGGCAGCCGAAGCGCTGGCTCATCGGGATATCGACGCTCTGCTGGACTACCGTCACACGGCGCCCGCCCTGCAGTACGCCCATCCTCGGGTCGACCATTTCGTGCCGCTCTTCGTCGCGCTAGGCGCGAGCATCGAAGACGGAGCGCTGGCAGATACGCAGATCGAGGGATTCTGGCTGGGCAACTCGAAACGCTCGGTCCAGTTCGCGTAGGCTTGAGCGCGCCTGAGAGTCGTGCGAGAGATCGTCGTTGACAACCCACCGCCCGTTGAAGGTTTGCCGGTCGAGTGCGGAACATAGATCCCGCATAAGGTATAAACAATTGAGGGGCCGCCGGGCTGGCAGAGCGGCTGTTGCAGGTCGGTCCCCTGATCTCCACGTCTGCGCGTCGCTAACGGAAGGGGTAGGTACGCGCTCTAACGGTGAGAGCGTCGGACGCGTGACGGCGCTCATCTCAGTGTTAGCCAGCGCCCGGTTTTTCGGTCTGAACGGGCCACCGGTACCCGGGTCCACCGCTGCATCATCTGACAGCTACCCGCTGGCCCGGACCTCCGCGTCCTCCACAAGCCAGCGGCGGTTCCATGCCTCGACCGCTTCGAAAACGCGTCGCAAGTCACGCGCCTGCTCGCTCAACCGGTAGAGCTGCGTTGAGCCGTCCTCACAGCGCTCGACGAGGCCTGCCTGCTGCAGTTCGGCCAGTCGCTCGGTCAGCAGGCGATTCGAGATCCCCGGGATAAGACGGCCAACATCATTAAAGCGCAGCGGACCGGGGAACAGTGCACGCATGATCGCCGCCGTCCAGCGTCGCCCGAGCAGTTCGAGGGTGGCCTGGAAGGCGGCGCAATACGCCGAGTCCGGGAACTCGTCGGTGCAGTCGTGAGGTTGCTCTGTACTTGTCATGACGCCGATATGCCCTACAGTTACTTACTGTAACCAGTTACTCTTGGTAACGTGACCAACGTCGGGATCAAACGGAAGGTACCACAGCCCCATGGCCTGGACGCTCGATCAGGTTCACTCGAATGTCGGATTCTCGGTGCGGCACATGATGGTGTCGAAGGTGAAAGGACGCTTCGGGGAGTTCGACGCCACGATCGCCATCGACGAGGCGGAGCCGGCCCGGTCCTCGCTTGAAGCACGCGTCCAGGTGGCGAGCATCGACACACGAGAGGCTCCGCGAGACGCCCACCTCCGCTCGGCCGACTTCTTCGATGCAGAAAACCACCCGCAGATGCTCTTTCGCAGCACCCGTGTGGAGTCTGCCGCGGATGGCAAGCTGCGGCTGGTCGGCGACCTCACGATCCGCGGCACCACCAGGGAAGTCGTGCTCGATGGTGACTACGAGGGTCCCTTGAACGACGCGCAGGGACAGCGTCGGTTCGGCTTCGAACTCAAAGGCCGAATCGACCGAGAAGCGTTCGGCCTGATGTGGAACATGCCGATCGAGGCCGGCGGTTTCGTCGTCGCCAAGGACGTGGAGCTCCAGATCGATGGCGAGGTCGTCGAACAGTAGAGACGGCTGCGCATCTGCGATTGAACGAACGATGAGGAATCCCATGCCACAACTACCGGACAGCGCACGCGAGATGTTGCGGGGCAAGGCATACGCCCACGTCGTGACGCGGAGCGCCGGCGGTCGCCCCCAGATCACCATGGTCTGGGCGGACGAGATCGACGGACACCTGGCGTTCAACACCTCTCGCGGGCGCGTCAAGCTCCGGAACATCGAGCGCGATCCGCAGATCGCCGTCACCGTCCAGGATCCGCGAGATCCGCAACAGTACTTGGTGGTCCAGGGCCATGCGGAGGTGCTGCCGGAGGGCGGGCCCGAGCACATCGACCGTCTCGCGGTGCGTTTCTTGGGCCTGGACCACTACCCATATTTGCAGCCGGGCGAGGAGCGCGTGACGGTGCGGGTCGTCGCGGATCGCATCAGCGGCGCCGGACCATGGGTGCCGGCTCCGCGCGGTTGATCGGCAGCCCGCAGGCATTGTGAGGGAGAGCTGACCATGGACACCGCGGCAACAATCATCCAGGTGCTGCTGGCGCTGGTCTTCTTCGCCGCCGGCGGGTCGAAGCTCGCCGGCGCGCAGATGCAGATCGCGAACTTCCAGCGGTACGGCTATCCCCAGGGCTTTCGACTCGTCACCGGGGCGGTCGAGGTCGTCGGGGCCGTTGGCATGTTTGCCGGTCTCTTCATCGAGGAGATCGCGATCGCCGCCGCAGTCTGGCTCGGGATCACCATGGTCGGTGCCGCCTACACCGATGCCCGGCACTCGTCGCCCGCGATGGTCGCTGCTCCGCTCGTGCTCCTCGCGCTCAACGTGGCGGTGATCGTCCTGAGGGTGGCATGAGAGCGTTCCGCAACATCTACAATGGGCGCGCTCCCACCCGCGCGTTCCGATCAAGGTTCAAGGAGGGAGAGACTGATGGATAGAACTCTCGGAGTCGCATGGATCGGGTTGTCCGCTCACGATCCGCAGCCGGATGAGCGCGCCGAGTACGTCCCGGGTGTCTGCAACATTGGCCCGGCTGAGATTGCGAAGCGACGTCGGGCCGGCTGGAGTGGTGCGGTCGCGACCGCGGCGATTTGGGCCGTCCTCGTGATCATTGATGCACCGCCAGCCGTTCGGCTTGTCACCTTCTTCCCCGCGGTGATGGCGGCGGCCGGGTTCTTGCAGGCGTGGATGCACTTCTGTGCGTACTTCGGCTTCGCCTCGCTACTCAACTTCGGACCGGAGGCAGGGAAGACCGACACCGTGGTCGAGGCGGAGTTCCGCCGAAAAGACCGTATCAAGGCGTGGCAAATCCTCGGCTATTCGGTCGTCATAGGACTAGCCATTGCCGGGACGGCATATCTCGTTTAGTCCAGTTGAATCCCGTGTGCTGCGCGAGTTGCACACGGGATCCAGGTCTCGGGCGACTTCAAAGGATCTGCCGTGAACACAGCCGACGCGTTGCTCATCGCCCATCTCATCGGAGCGCTGTGGATGTCCGGCGGGGCGATCGCACTGACATTCGTGACGTGGGGCGGCGGTGCTTCGTCGGAGCGTGCCGCGCTGCAACTGCGCGCGCGGTTGCAGCGCCTGAGCGTCCTCGCGGGCGTCGTCCCCGGCTCCCTGATAGCGGTCGTGTTTGGCTCGTGGCTGGCTGCCGAGCTCGACTACAGTTTCGGCGGCGCGTGGCTCAGCTCTTCCTATGTCCTCTGGTCTTCCTATGTCCTCTGGCTCATCTTTCTCGGCATCGCCACGGGCATCGTGTCGCCACGGGCCCGTCGCGCTGAGCTGGCGGTCGACAGCGGGGCAGCCTCCGGCGGTGGTCAACCCTCCCGTGATGGTGTCCTCGCGCTTGCCGTGATCGTGCTCGATGTGCTCCTGGTCGCGTTCATCGTCCTGATGACAACGCGCCCGGGTGCCTGAGAGCGGTGGCCTCGTAGAGGGGTTGCGCGCACTTGGCAGCGCGTGACGAGATCCCCATCACCACGTGAACGAAGCGCGTCAGGAGGAGACGACACTCACGCCGCATGGGGGTGCCAATCCAAGGCGTATGCCGCCCACGGCCTGGGCACGGGATGAACGGGCCTCGGCACTTGGCGATCCCGGAGATGGCCCCTCCTCAATCTCCCCGTCCACGCTCACAGCACAAGCGCGGCGCGGAACGGCGTGCATCCGATTTCGCACGAGCACAGCGTCATGCCGATGTTCGTTCAGTGGTGATAAACCCCAACTTTTGATCAAAAAGTCCGGCGGCTCGATCGGCAGCACGCCCTCGACGATGGCTTCGGTTCTCGTCGCGCTCACGGCAATCTGAAGCGCTTCCAGCACTTGTTCTTGGCGATCGCTGCTCGCTCCGGCCAGATGCTCCGCGACGCTCGCACATGCTCTCCGAAGACCGGCTTCGTCGAATGCCACCTCACCGCGCAAGACATTCTTGAGCGACGCGAGTTCGGCGGTCAGCGCGTCTCGCTGACGTCGCGCATCGCGAAGCTCGCTGCGGACCGTGGGTTCGTCGACCTCCTCGAATCCGAACATCCGGATCAGGCGCTCCTCACGCTTCCGTAGTTCCGCGACTTGCGACTCGAGACGCTTGATCCCGCCGTGATCGAGGTCCGCCTGTGCAACGCGACGCTGCTCGGCAAGGACGATCTCAGGCGCGGTGAGGATCTCCCGGATCTTCGACCAGATGCCGGCTTCGAGGATTCCGGCGGGGACATATCGCCCCGCACATTGCCGACCTGAAACACGCGCGTAGACGTGCCGGCAGCGGTAGTAGTGGTAGGGCTTCCCTTTACTGCTGAGCGTCTGCCCGACCATCGCGCTCAGACAGAGCGTGCACTTCAACCGGCCACGCAGCGCGTAGTCGCGCCGGGCAACAGGCCGGCGAGCCGTCCGCGCAGGATCGTCGAGGATTTCCTGCACGCGGGTCCACAGAGCCTGATCGATGATGACCGGAGTCGCACCGGGGATCTCGATCCATTCTTCCTCGGGTTGCTCGACGACACGGCTCCGGCGCCCAGAGCCGTTCCCCCGAACGGTGATGCGCTTCGTGCGGCGGTACACGGTGCGTCCCGTGTAGGCCTCGTTCATCAGCACGCGCCGCACGGTGATCGGATACCACTGGCCGCCCGAAAACGCGGGGATGTTCGCGTCGTTCAATTCGCTACAAACGGCGGCGAAGCTCCGGGTCTCGGCGTAGCGCTCGAAAATCCGGCGGACGATCAGTGCCTGGTACGGTTCGACGTCGCGATGGCCGGTGTCCCGGTTGTAGACGTACCCGTAGCATCCCTTTCCGAACGCCTGCGGAATGCGGCCAGCGCGGGCGCGTTCGGCCTTGCCCCGCATCGTGCGCTCCGCGATCTTCTCGCGCTCGACCTCGGCGATGAACGCGCGCGCGGTGAGGATGAACCGGCCGACGGCGGTGTCCTCGAACCGCTCCGTCACGAACTCGAGCTGCGCGTCCGCGCGCTGGAACTCGTCGAACAGGATGCCGATGTGGTTCTGGTTTCGCGAAAGCCGGTCGACCGCGTAGGCGACGACGATGTCCGCCTCGCCACGCCGCAGTATCCCGCGAAGTTCTTCGAGTCCTTCACGCTCGAGCGCCGCCCCACTCGCGGCGTCACGAATCCGACGGACGACACTCCACCCTCGGTCAGTCGTGAGTGCCTCACAAGCGCGCTCCTGCGTATCGAGCGAGGTCCCATCGCGTTCCTGCGCGTCGGTCGAGACTCGCGAATAGATGATGGCTCGCATCAGTGCGCCTCCAAGTGCGTTGGGGTGCAATCGTCCAGCTTTCGGTGAAGTAAGGAGACTAGCGATAGGTAGTCTGCGGCGTCGTCCTCGCCCTCCCAGAGAATCTTTGGTTCGTGGGCTAGGGGGTTCCTTACGGCCGCGAAGCAACCTTTCAGCAGCGCCGCGAATCCTTTGTGCTCTGAGCGTTCTGTGTCCGTCCGCAGGGTGTTGAAAGCCAGCATGGGCTTTTCAATGGAGAAGACCTTGTCGATGAGCGCTGCACCGTCAGCCTCTACTGCCGACATTTCTCGGATCCGTTGGGCAAGGCCCTTAGTCGCCTCGAACACTGCGTGAAAGTAGTTCTCCTGCATGAGTTCGGCGCGACAATACTTCAGTACCTCAGCATGCATCCGACGGTCGCGGAATTTGGCCTGGATCGTTTGTACGCGGGCCTCTGCTTCATCTAGGGTTCGGACCGGAGGGCGTTCCCGGAATCTTCCGTCGGCGCCGTATTCCAACCCAGCGAAGGCGAGCCTGACATTCAAGCTTTCGCGATTCGCCTCAAATTCCTCGTTACGCCCAACGAAGCGGGTCGGTGCAAGGAAGGCCTGAACAAAGTCCAGGATGCGGTTCGCCGAACCATCGGTCTGCTGGATCGTCGAGAAAACTGCGTACAGCCGCCTCCATTTAGTCGACTCTCCGGACTGGTCTACGAGCTTGCGCGCCTGAAGAACCCGAGAAATGTCGGAGCCTGAACCACATTCGCCGAGAAATCGCGCGAGCGATTCAATCTGACCGTCCGGGAACGATGGAACAGCACTCATGCGCACCTCACCTAGATGGTGGATCCGTCTCGCAGATCACAATCGCTGCTCGTTCATCCAGGATTGAGAACACAGGTACGAGCATATCGCGAGGCCAGAGACGAGTTAGGCCGTGTCTGGCACTCAACCTTCCGCATCCTCGAGGCGCACGATGAGATCGAGGAGCCCTTCAGCCTCCCACGAGCGGTTGCGCTGCGAGGTACTCAGCGGGATCAGGATCCCTGCGGCCTCGAGCTCGTCGATCCCGTTCATCACGGCCGGACGAGTTCGTCCGGTCGCGACCATCGCGATCGGGACATTCACGATCGGGTGAGCCGGCAGCGCGGCGATGACCGCCCAGGCCGCGGCGTCCGACCGCGGATTGGAACGCTCGCGCAGTTGCTCGCGCCAGCGCTCCTGCAGGTCGGCGACCAGACGCCGGTAGCGATCAGCGAGCTGTGCGGCCGCAGCAGTCGCGGCGGCGAAGATCTCGATCCACTCCGCCAGCCGATCCTCGCGGAACACTGTGAGACCGCCGATGTACCGATCCTTCTGCCCGGCGAGGATCACGCTGATCGGTGGCACGAAGGCGGGCGACAATCCGCGCCGGCGCAGGATGATCTGGACCAGCGCCCGTCCGGTGCGCCCGTTGCCGTCGGCGAACGGGTGGATCGTTTCCAGCTGGGCGTGCGCGATCGCAGCCTGGAGCAGAGGAGGCAGCACGTCGTCGTTGCAGAAGTCGCAGAGGTCGGCGATCAGCCGGCCGAGCTCTTCGGGCGGGGGCGGCACGAAGTCCGCCCCGCAGGGGTTGTAGTCGTTGCCGCCGATCCAGTTCTGCGAGTCCCGAAACTCACCCGGCAGCCGTGCCCCGTCATCGTGGGCAAGCAGCACGCGGTGGATGTCTCGCAGGTCGTCAGGACCGATCGCCTCCGCACCGGCTGCGCGCTCGATCGCCAGTTCCATCGCGTCGATGTTCGCGAGGATTTCAGCCGCCTGCCGTCCGACGTTGCGGCCGCCTTCCTGGGTGGCTTCGGCGCGTGCCAGCGTTCGGGCGTCAACCTGCATCCCCTCGACCTTCGACGAGGCGATCGACTCGGTACGAAGGAGCAATCGCGCGAGTGGAGCGAGCTCAGGCGCGGCAGCCTGGTTGAGATCGGCGATCGCCTTCTCAGCCTCGGACAGGATTCCCATGACGTCGCCCGGCAACGCGACGGCGAGGCCTGCGAGGGGGTCGGGGATGAATGCCTCGTAGCTACAGGCGCGGCGATATCGGGCCGGCGCGTAGATCGTCGGATCATGTTCCCAGACGCGGCGGACGTAGCTACCGCCCATGAATAACCTTTCGTTGCCGCAGCCGTTAGGAAAGGATAACCGATATCCTTTCGCAAGACAGGCTAATTCAAGGATCGCGAGTTGGGGAGGACACGGACGATCCCGGATCCTCTCGTTCCTCCTCCGCCAGCAACCAGCGCCAGAGCTCATCCCACGCGCGCGTGCGCGGCCCGTAGCGCCAGGTCGCGCGCACCCGCAGGGCCGCGCCGCTTGGGTCGGCCGCAGAGGCACCCTCCTCCGGCACTCGTTCACTCGCCATGGAGCCGCCCCACGCTGAGCGAGCCTGCGACGGCAGGGAACAGCGCCCCACGCTCCGCATCCCGTGCCACCGAGGCCCAGCGCCACGAGCCCGCCCCGCTGCTCACCGGCCCTTCGGTCGTCAGCAGGATCGGTAGGTGTGTCGCGCCGTTCGCGACGACGGCCGAGCGGACCCGCTGTTCGGCGCGTCTGTCCGCGCCGACGAACAACAACTGCGGCTCGGTCGAGAACCGCTCACGCCACTCCGTGGTCTCGAAGTAGTGCATGTACCCGGCGAACTTGCCGCGATAGTCCCCGGCGTCCAGCGTTCCGCGGTCGTACTCGAGCAGGAACGGGCGCTCCTCGTGTCCGCGCCAGAACGCGCCCGAGCCGTCCGGGCGGATCCACGCCCGCCGACCATCCGAGACAAACAGATGCGCCGACTCCGCTTCGTTTCGCCACACGCCGAGTCGCCAGCCCGCGGCCTGCGCATCGCGCGCGAGCCGAGCGAAGACATGGTTGATGCCCAGCTGATGCGCCATCGACGGCCGCGTGGCCGCGTCGTCCGCCGTGCTCGGTGCGCTGACCGCCCCGTATCGCTCGTAGCCGTTCCACGGGACGCCTTCCGCTTCCGCCAGCATGCGGAGCGTCCGCGCGGTGACACACCACAGTTCGGTGCCCTCGATCTCGAGCCGTCGCACTGCGTGATCGCCGGCGAGCAGTTCGAGGCGCCGAGCGACCACGCGACCAGGCAGCTCCAGGAACAGCGCCAGTTCTGAGACGGACAGTCGCGGGTGCCGAGCGAGCCAGTCGAGGCAGGCTTTGTCGGCGGCGCTCGTCACGATCGCAAGGGCGGCGGTGTCTTCACGGATCGAGCGGGCTGCCGGTCGGACAGCCGCGATCCGCAGCCGATCGCGGAGCACAGGCATGTTGCTGGGGCGTTGATGCAGGCACATGCCGGGGAAGGCGAGCAAGGCTGCCAGATCCGTGGACCGCAGCGGTAGGGCCTGCTCGAACCGCAATCGTGCCGGTGCGCCGGGGATCGACCAGATCGCGGCCCGCGGTCCGCTCGCCAGCACCTCGTCCGCCGTCGTGAGCCTCACCTCCGACAGCGCTGCCTGTGAGGCCTGACTTCGCAATTCGGCATCCCACACGCGTGCTGCATGAGCATCGGCGCAGACCACGAAGACCCACGGCGGCTCCGCCGGATTCACCTCCGCCGCCCACTTCCGAATGCGAAGCCGCCGGTACCCGTCGGGTACGCCGGCGCGGTCCCAGGTCACGAAGAACCGCGCCGCTCCGCGCCTGCCGCGTACGACGCCGTAGGCATCGGCACCGAAGGGCCACCAGCGATTCGCCGACGCGATCGGAAGCGAGCCCGCATCCACCAGTGCCATCTCGCCCTGCGCTCGCAACTGCGCGGCCAGTTCCGCGAGGAGGCGGTTCACGGCAGTCACGGTCGCGATCCGCGGGATGCGTGCGAGCACGTCCGTCTGGCGCACCGGCGCACGGTGTGCGATCTCGTGCGCCGCAAACCCGCTGCACGCCGCAAGGTCGTCCAGCGCGTCGGCGCGCAGAAACGCGGCCCGCCGCTGCTCGTCGAGCTCGACGACCCGAGGAGCGAGCCATTCCACCCATCCCTGTTGGTCGAGTTCCACACGCAGGTAGCGCGCGTCGATCTCGTCGATGCCCAGCAAGCCCGCCAGCTCGCGATCGCCCAGCAGTGGCAGACGCACGATCCACGCGAGCGCCTCGGCCAGTTGCGCCTCGGACCGTCGTGCAGTCATTCGCGGGCCTCCGTGCTCGGCGGTCGCTTCGCGCGCTGGCTGTTCCCGCGGCCGGGGGCCGGTGCAACGGGGACATCGAGAGCGGCATTGACGCGGTCCGTGGGGCGCGCGGCCGCGTCCTGGTGGACGCGCGCGCCGGTCGCCGGCCCCGGAGCCGTCGCGCGGGGCTCAAGCGCCGGCGACCGCTCGGCGAGGGCGCGCATCACCTCCTCGACGACCTCGTCACGCGGGCGGCCGTGCTTCGCAGCCGAGGCCCGCGCAATCGCCCGCGCACGATCGGTCGCGTCGGGAGGCGGCGGGTCGACGCGGAAGGAGAACGCCGCCGGCCGCGCCCGTCCATCCCACCAGCGCGCGTAGCAGGTGAAGTCGTCGAGGGAGACGAGGTCTTCGACCTCGATGCCGCCGCCGAGCTCCGGCGTTAGCCGCCGCGCATCCTCGGCGCTCACCTGGAAGGCGGTCAGGCCGTCGCTGTTCGCGAAGATCGTCGGCGCGAGGTTGCGGTCGATCGCGTCGAGCTTCGCCAGCGACTGCGTCACGAGCACGAAGCTCGCGCCGTACTTGCCGAGTTCCGAGAGCATGCGCGGATAGTCGACCGCGCCGAGCGTGCTCGACTCGTCCACGAGCTGGACGACCCGCCGCCGCTCGGCCGCGGGGATCGCTACCTGCTCCTCGACGAGCAGCCCGAGCAGGTTGAGGAGGGTGGCACCGACGAGCGACGCCGCGCCCTCGCCGAGCGCCCCGACGGCCGTGTTGACCACGAGCACGCCGCCGTCACGCAGCAAGGCACGCGGGTCAAACGTGGACTGCGCCTGCCCCAGCACGAGCCGCGACGCCTCTGTGACCGTGAACCGCCCGATCTTCGACGTCACGGGGTTCGCGGTCTGCTGCTGAAGCGTCCGTCCTGCGCGGTCGTAGTTGTCGCGCCACCACGCCGCCAGCGCCGGGTCGTCGACGTCCTGCAGCAGATGCTTCCGCAGCTTCTCGTCCGTCAGGAGCGGGGCGACGTCGAGCAGCGTGTATTGCTCGTCGCGCGCGCGCTTCCCGTTCAACTCATGCAACGTCGCGAGCGCCGCGCGCAGCGCGCCTTCCATGCGTGGTCCCCAGTTCGCGGGCCACAGCCGGTTCAGCATCGTGACGATGTGCTCTGTGGTCCGGTCGCGATCGGGGAAGAGCGCGACGTCGATCAGGTTGAGGCCGACCGGGCGATCGAGATTCGCGAAGTCGAGGTACACCGTGCGTTCGATCAGCGCCTCAGGAATCGATCCAAGCACCGCCTCGGCGAGATCCTGGTGCGGATCGACGACGACGAGTGCCGTATCGTCCGCCCCGTCTGCGACCCGTTCCATCACGCCGCCCGCGAGGTGTCGCAGCAGCGTCGACTTCCCACGGCGCGTCTTCGCGACGATCAGGTGGTTTCGATGCACCAGCGGCACCGGGAGGTAGACCGCCACGGTGTCATCGTTCGCGTCGCCGACGCCCACGCGGACACCGCGCGCGGCGTGCCCCGGGGCGGGCGCGAGACGCCGCGCGGTGGTCCGGCGCACTCGTGCGGGCGCGGCGTTCTCCTCAGGGAGATGCCAGAGGGCGGCAGCCTCGGCCGCATTGAGACAGAGCGAGCCACCGAGCGTCCGCCGCTCGAACCGCTGGGGGCGGCGGCCGCGTACGCCACCACCGGCCGGATCGTCATAGGCGACGAAGGCCGCCGCGATTTGCGCAACCGCGGCCTCGACGCGCGCCCGCTCAGTCCCGAACGCATACACGTCGAGCCGCGCCGTGAGCAACGGGCCGCTGAGCTTGCGCTCGACGACCATGTTCGGGAGCGGGTCGGGTCGGCGCAGGAATCGCGTCCAGATCGCCGCCGCGAGAACCGATGCCGCCAGCGCTCCGCCAGTGGAAAGCGCGAGCGACATCCATTCGCCCGACTCGTACCAGCGCCAGCCCTGCAGCACGCCGGCGCCGGCGCTCAGCAGCACGAGCAGCGGGACAGGACTGGGACCGGTGCGCTCGTAGGAGTCGACACGCGTTGATCGAGACGGTTCCGCGCGACGGCGAATCTGATCGGAGGCGCGCTCCGGCGCCGGTGTGAGCGAGAGCCTGACGACCACCCGGTCCTGTCCCGCGGCCGCCGCGGCGGTCAGGACCCCGGTGAGAGGGTCACGCTCATGTCGCCAGTCCGTGCGGAGCGGGAGGATGTCCTCGGCACGGGCCTGGAGTGCGACTGCTGCCGCGTGCTCGTCCGCTCGGACCTGTGCAGGATCCTCCTCCAGCGCGACGTGCTCCACCGCGCACTGCGGGTAGGCGATCCGCACCTGTGCGATCGCGCGATCCAGGTCCGGCTCGGAGTCCGTCCGCAAGTACCAGCGCGGCCCGCCGTCCGTCACCGCGATCTCGAGCGAGACCGCGTCACTCGCGAGCGTCGCGATGAGTCCGCGCGCCGCGCTCATACTCTCCTCGAGCGCGCGCGGCGGCACGATCTCGGCGAGGACTGACGGTTCAACCGGCCGACGCCACATCGCGCGCCCTCCTCTCCGCCTCGTCGACTGCGCGGAAGAAGGCCTCGCGTCCATCCGGTTGCACGCCCAGCTCGTTCACGTCCTTCACGCCCTCCGGAAGCTCGACCACGCGGGCGCGATCGCCGATGGATGCGGCGAGGGCGATCGCGGCCGCGCGCCCCGAGTCATCGGTATCGAGGACGAGCACCACCGACCGCGCGCGGGCGAGCAACCGCAGGGTGTCTGCACCCGGCTGGGTGCCGAGCAGCGCGCATGCCGGCAGGCCCCACCCGACGAGCGTGAGCCAGTCGAACGGCCCTTCCGTGAGGAACACTCGCTGGTGGCCGCGTGCGCGCTCGAACCCCAGCAGGGGGCGCGGCAACGCGAGGCCGCGGTACTTCGGTGAGCGCAGCCCATCCACGATGCGCCCGACCATCCAGCCACAATGGGCACCCCGCAGGTCGGGGATGACGACGCGTCCGGCCATCGTCTCGTCGCCGCTGGGGAAGAGCAGACCGAGCTCCTGCGCGCGCTTCAGACTGAGCCGGCGGCGCTTGAGGTACGGCGCGAGCGATGTGCCGTCGCTGTAGCCGAGGCGACAGTACCTTGTCAGCCAGGGGGCGACGCCGCGCGTCTCGACATAGCGGAGCATGCCCGGCGTCCGCAGCAAGGTCTCGTGGTAGAGCTCGCAGGCCGCGGTCAGCATCAGCCGATCGTCGAGCGAGAGCCGGAGCGGCGGTCGTGGCATCACCGGCCGGTCGATGGGTTCAGGCCGCTCCGCTCCGAGCAGCGCGACCGCTTCGCGGAAGCCGACGCGCTCCACGCGCCGGACGAAGTCGATCACATCGCCCCCGGCCCCACACCCGAAGCAGTAGTAGCTGCTCGTCGCCGGGTACACGACCATGCTGGCGCGGCCGTCCTCGTGGAACGGGCAGCGCGCGACCAGGCGGGACCCGACCGGGCGCAGCGGCACGCCGTGCGCGGCGACCACCTCGGCGATCGCATGACGCCGCTTGATCCGTTCGACGTCAATCGCCATCGTCGGGCTCCGTTCCGATCGTCCCAGCCGTTTCGGCGGGATTGGTCGTGGCCAACGCGTGTTCGAGCGGGCTCGCCTCGACGCGCAGCGCGATGTGATTGCCGCGCGCGAGGAACAGACCTTCGCCGCGATTGCAGGCGAGCAGGAACTCCTGCTCCTCGCGCGACAGCCGGAACGTGTCCGCGACCGTCGCGATCGTCGAGCTGTCCTGTCGCATCAGCAGTTGCACGGAGCTGTTCGCGAGCACGGTGTGGCCCTCCGCGGAGCCGAGGAAGTCCTGTACGTCCTGCGTCACCGTCGTGAGGCCGAGCCAGCGCTTGCGCGCCTGACGTGCCATCTGTGCGATGAACCGCGCGCCTTCCGGATAGCGCATCAGCGACCACGCTTCGTCGATCAGCAGCACCCGCGGTCGCGGGCGGTTCTGCACCTCGCGCCAGACGTGATCGGCGATCAGGTAGGTCGCGATCGGGCGCAACTCCTCCTCGAGGTCCCGCACGTTGAAGACGACGAAGGGGCGGTCGAGCGATGCGCTCGTGCGCTGCGCGAAGACACGGCCGAGGCTGCCGTCGACGAACCGCTGCAGGCGATCGGCGAGCCCGTACGGTTCGTTGGCGGCGCGCAGCATACCGAGCAGATCGCCGAGCACCGGCGGTGGGCGGCCGTGCGTGGCGCGGTCGTCGGTGATCCCAGCGTTCCGGTAGGTCTCGTAGAGCGCCGTGTCGAGCACCGCGCGCTCGCGCTGGCCAAGGCTCGTCCCGGCGTCGGCCAGCATGAGACCGAGCAGGCCCTGCAACACCAGCACGCGCTCCGCCAGCCCGTCGCGCTCGTCGTCGTCGGGCCGCGGCAGGTCGAACGGGTTGATGTGATGCGCCGATGCTCCGGACAGCCGCACCATCTGACCGCCGACCGCCTCGCAGATCCGCGCGTACTCGTCCTCCGGGTCGATGACGAGGAACTCGATCCCCAGCAGGAGCGCGCGCAGCGCCTCGACCTTGCAGGCGTAGGACTTGCCGGCGCCGCTCTTGGCGAAGACGACCTTGTTCGCGTTCTCTTGGTCGGGGCCGAACGGGTCGAAGATCACGAGCGAGTGGTTGTGGACGTTCTCGCCGTAGAGGAGCCCACGCTCGACGGCGAGGTGACTCGACGTGAACGGGATCATCGTCGCGACGCTCGACGTGTCGAGGTTGCGGCGGCGACCGAGGTAGTCCTGACCGCCGGGCAGGCACGAGAGCAATCCGGGCAGCATCTCGAACAGCGCGGTCCGGGTTTCCGCCATCATCCCCCCGAACACACCCTCCATCCGCGCCGTGGCATCGTCGAGCTGCGCAGCCGTCGCGGCGTGCAGACGCAGGTACAGGCTGGTCGAGAACACGCGCTCGTCGCCCCGCTCGAGCGTCTCGCGGAGTCGCTCGACGTCCTCGTAGGCAATCTCGCGCTCCGCGCTCGCGATCCGGCCGCCGCGGGCGTCGAGCATGCGCGATGACTGCAACTCCACGAGACGGTGGGTCAGCATGCGGATCACATCCGCGGACTCCATGGGCTCGATGTGCATGCTCAGGTCGAGCGGTTCGTCAAAGTCGATCACGCGGCCGAGCCAGTTGGGGCTGACATGGCGCGGATACTCGGTGAGCGCGAGCACTCGCGAGAGCCGTGCGTCGACGGCGACGTGCGTCCGCGACTCCTCGATCGCGCTCGGTGCGATCGCATCGACGACGTTGCGCGCACCCGTCTGCCACCGGCGCGCGGTGGACACCTCGACGACCGGGGCGCGATGGCGGCGAAGTCCGAGCCTAGCCATGCGTCACCTCCGGACGTCGCGTGCCGACGATCACCGGCCGTCCGCGTGGCGGCTCGGTGCGCTGGCGGATGGCCGTGCCGGCGAGCGCGGTGCGCCAGAGGGCGGCGAGTTCGCCCTCGTCCAGCCGGCGCGTGCTGACGCCGAAGGCCGTGAGTCCCTGGCCTACCTCGGCGCAGCGGAACGTGAGCTGGCGTCCGGCGGCGAGCAGGTCCAGGCGCTCGCGCTCGCGCGTCGCGGACCGCCGCCACGGCCACGCGGGGCGGCCTCGCTGCGCCTCACGGGCACCGGCCGGGATCACGACGTAGAACCGGCGGTCGAGCAGGGTGCGCTCCCGGGCGATCCGCCGGACGAACGCCTCGTGATCGCGCGCCAGCCGGGACAACGCGTCGCCGCGTTCGGCCGCGTTGCCGGCGATCCCCGCGAGGTAGGCGTCGACGTCGGTCGGGACGACACGCGCGAGGATCTGGAGCGGGAACGACAGCCCGTTGAGGAAGCGGCGATAACCGGCGAGGATCGCCTCCTGCTCGGATTCCGACTTGAGCGCAAAGTTCACGCAGCCGGCCTGGAGCACGGCGCGGCACTCGCCCCCGCGCAGCCGGATCACGTCGCCGACGATCTCGTCGAGGGGCAGGAGGTCCTGTGCGCTCGCCACGCGGTGGCGGCCGGGCGATGCGGTCATGATCGGCTTCCCTCGAGTGCGGGAGCGACCGGCTCCGGCCGTACGGGAGTCGGCAACACGACCTCGCGCAGTCCTTCGCTCCGGTCGGGCATCGGGTCACGCGGACGCCAGACGGCGACGCGCGGCGTCGCCCAGAACCTGAGCACCACGAACGCCCATTCCTCCGCGGGCCGGCCGGCGGGGCGCCAGAAGACGAGCACGAGCGTGGCGACGAGCACCACGGCGGCGGCGACGAGGCGTAGCGCCAACGGCAACGGGAGGTCGCTCGTCGCCCCGTAGGCGAGCGCGAGCCCGACGGCCGCCGAGAGCAACTGGCGCATCGTCAGGCCAAGAAACGCGCGGTCGGCGGTGTTCAGGTGCGTGGGAATCTCGTGGCGCTCCATCAGGCGGCACCCATCGCGCTCTGCACCATGCCCGCGATCACGCGGGCGAGCAGCACGATCGCCAGTCCGGCGAGTGCGTTCACGATCGCGGTCTTCCCGGCCTCCATCTGCCTCGGCGAGCCCGCGGCGGACATGTAGAGGAAGGCGCCCCACATCACGAAGAACGCCGCCACCGCCGCCGCCACGCCGATGCCGATATTCAGCAAGTTTGTGAACAGCGCATTGATCTGTTCCATCCGAGTTCCTTTCTCAGCGCGGTGCGTCCGCGCGCACTGGTTCCTCCGAGAGCAGTTGGATCCCTGCGACCAGCCAGCGCCCGCCCTCGCGGGCCAGGCGGCAGCTCGTGCGTTGCCGCACGCGTTCGACCTGCGGTCCCGCTTTCGCGTCGCGCCAAGAGCGCGACTGGGTGGCGGTGACGACGACCGTCGCCTCGCCCCGCGAGAACGCCGTGACCGAGACCGACTCCACGGCCGTAGCGACGGACCGCTGGTGATCGCGTACCGCCGGGTCGATCGCGGCCTCCGCCAGCACCTCGCGCAGCGCGTCGGTGGTCAACGGGCGCAGGTGCTCGGCATATGAGGAGACGTCGCGCCAGTCGGAGGTGCCGACCACGACCACGAAGCGGGCCGCCGCCGCGGAGGCCGCCGCGGTCTCGTCCTCGCGTCCGGCCATCCGCGAGACACCGCGCCAGCCGCTGACGATCGCCACGATGCCCAGCAACGCCGCGAGCCCGAAGAGCGCGTATGCCGCGCCGCGTGAGGGGATCACGGGAGCACTCCCGCGGTGCCGGCCGGGATCGCCTCCGGGCCGTGGCTCGCGTACACCGCCATGCGTCCGAGGACGAGGGCGACGTACTCCCAGGAATGGTTGTAGGCGTACACGGCGTTTGGGATGTCGGCGGGCGCACCGGCCGCGACGAGGTACCGCGCCATCGCGGGGATCACGTCGCGGTAGTCGTAGGGGTCGCCCCCCTGCCCGAACGCCGCCCAGCTCGCAGGCATGAACTGGCCGTAGCCGACCGCCCCGGCCCACGAGGTCGTCATGTTCGCGCCGAAGCCGCTCTCGACGGAGGCGATCGCGGCCAGCAGCGGCCACGGCACGCCGCTCTCGGCCGCCACCTCCTGCATTACCGCCAGATGGGTCGGCGGGATCGGCGGTGGCAACGCGGCATCTCCGCCCAGACCGAAGCCGAACAGCGCGGTTCCGATCCAGGCCGCCGCGACGAGCACGACGACGACGACCGGTACGACGATCAACGCGATGATCGCGGCGGCCGCCTTCACGCCCTCGCGCGGCAAGGCGTCCAGTGCGAACAGCACGACCGGGATCGCGGCCATACCTACCTCGCCGCCATGCCGGCGGCACCGGCACCGCGTTGCGCGACCGCGCCGCCGAAGCGGCTGAGGAGAACGAGCGATACCACCGAGCCGAGACCGGCATGGCGTGCCTGCCCATTGAGCAACGCCGGCATCTTCAGCGTGAGCCAGCACACGGCGATCCCGAGCAGCAGGGTGAGCAGCGCGTTAGAGGCGCTGCCGGGCGTGAGCTCCACCATCAGGGCGGTGCCGAGTCGTAACACGAGGACCTGCACGGCTTGCTGGAACACCGTGATCGGGAAGAGGTGCGACCACCAGCGCGACCAGCTCTGCGTCTGTGGGAGCACCCACATCAGCACCATTACCGGTGCGAGGACGATCAGGACGTCAATCAAGGCGAGCCGCATCAGCATCTGGAACACGAGCAGCAGCACGACGACGCCGTACGCGACGGCGACGAAGACGAGCGCCATGCCTGCCTGTTCCACACCCGCCTGGTCGTAGCCGGGCAGCCCGATTTCGCCGACCGCGCCCGCGAGCGCGTTGTTGAGGTCGATGAGGACACGGGACAGCTCGAGCGTGAGATTGAGCGCGAGCGCCGCGAGGATGACGCGCGGCAGCATCTCCATCACGCCGTCATACGGCGTACGCGTGTGGTCCTTCGCCACGATGTTGAACCCGCCCCACATCACGATCAGCGCGAGGCCGCCGTTCGCGATCGCCCGGGAGAAGTCCCACAGCGTCCGTACGGTGGTGCTCTCGTAACTCCCCGCGGGCGGGGTGCGCGTCACGAAGTTGAGCGACGAATCACCGATGCCGGTCGCCCAGTCGGTGAAGCCGCGGATCGCCTCGATCAGCGAACGGCCCAGCGACGTCACGACGGCGTCCAGGATCTCGCCGGCCCACTGCCGGGGATCCAGACCGCCGAGCAGATCGAACGGATTCGGCAGATCGATGGGGCCGAGCTGGGGCGTCGTGTCCGGGCCGCCCCCGCCCGGGGCAGATTCGCTCGATGACGTGCTCTCCAGGGTGGCCGGCTCGGCCCGATCGACGGCCGCGGCCGCCACCATCGTCGAACCCGGCACGAGCGTCGGCGACGCCGGGGCGGTGAAGGGCGCGCCGACGACGATGAGGTCCGCGAGCGGATCGGACACCTGCTGTGCCAAGACGGACGTAGACAGTCCGAGCCAGCAAGCGACGACGACGATGGTGGCGAGCAGCGGCTTCTGCAACGCCGGCCCCCTTTCTCGTCAGCCGCTGGCTCCCGGTGAGCGCCTCGGCGGGTGACGTGAGGACAGCGTGCGATCCGCGCGCCACAGCATCGCCTCAATGGCGACTGAACAGCGCCCTAGATGCCGCTCGCGCGACTTGGTTGCGACTTAGTTGGACGAAAGGGTTCGAGGCGACGCTGATCGGGTGCGCTGCGCTAGTGGAGCAGCGCAACGATGCCGCCGAGCGCGATACATGGCGCGTATGCGATCGATCCGCCGCGGCCGACCTGTCCGGACACGAGGAGTGCGATCGCGACGACCCCGCCGGAGACCGCGGTCACGATCGCGGCGAGGGGAAGCGCTCCGTAGCCGACGACCAGGCCGACGAGCGTACCCATCTTCAGATCGCCGCCACCCAGGCCGCCGCCGGTGCACCAGCCGAGGATCGCGATGCCGCCGAACGCGAGCGCGCCGCCTGCAGCGGCATCGAGAGGCCCGCGCGTGTCCCATGCCCAGGAGATCGCCAGCGCGAGCACCGCCGCCGGATAGACGACGCGGTTGGGGATGATGCGCGTCGCGGCATCGTGGAGCGCCAGCCAGACGAACGTCACCCCGAACACGGCGGATAACGCCGCGTCGAGCACGCTCCCGCCGGTCGCGCTCGCGCGCCCCCCGATCGCGATGCCGGCCACCAGGGCAAGCGAGAGATGCACGGCCCACATCGGTACGAGCGAGACGAAGGACGGACGAACGGGAGCAGACTGACTACGCACGACGCGCTTCCTCAGTCAATTGCGCGAGGAGTCCGCGCGTCTCCGGATCAGGCCCGGCGCGCGGATCCTCGAGCTCCTGCTGGATCGCCTCGGACAGCACGCGATACGCCTTGCGGGCGCCGTTGATATCACCCGAGTCGGCGAGTACGCGCATGTAGCCGCGAGCCGCGACCTCGTCGACGGCATAGTGCGTGAGCGCGAGCCGGTAGTAGTCGGCGGCACGATCGCGCGCCCCGAGCCGAACCGCGATCTCCGCGGCGCGATGGGTGCCTTCGAGCAGCCGTCGTCGGAACTCGACCCGGAATGGCTCGGCCCAGGAGAACGGTTGACCGGCAAGGAAGTCGCCGCGGTACTGCGCGAACGCGCGGTCATACTCGTCCAGCGCCTCGAGGCTGGGTGCGCTGGCGGCGCGGCGCAACGACAACTCGAACTCCTCGATGTCGACGGTGAACAGGTGCGATTCAAACTCCAACCGGCTCTGGCGGGAGGACTCCAGGATGCGGAGGTCCGGCCGCCCCGCCGCATCCCGCAGCGTGGCGCGGAGGCGGGCGGTGATGTTTCGCAGGTTGTGACGGAGGCTGGCGTCCCATTCAATCCCCGGCCACAGCGCCTCGGCGACGCGCTCACCCGAGATCGGACTGCCCTGCGTCACGAGGAACGCCAGGAGCTCGGACGCCTTCTGGTACGTCCAGGAGGTGACTCGTTTGCCGCCTGTTTCGACCTCGAACTCACCGAAGCAACGCACCGTGAACGGTGCGGCAAGGTCTTCGTCGTCGCCGAGCACGTCCCCCACGAACATTGCCAGCTGGCGTGCACCAAGCGAACTCCCGTCGGAGAGCTGCTGCGCCTCATCGCTGCGAGATACGGCCGCGAGCGTCTGCACCCCGGCACGGGCGGCCTCGACGTGCTGCGGCTCCGGCAGTGGTGGGCGCTCGGCTACTGCGACGGGAGCCGTCGATCGTCCGGCCGCCGCGTTGGCAGCGTGCATGGATGACGCCACCTCGACTGATCGCGCCGTACTCAGCACGCCGTCTGCGTGGGCAGAGTCTGGATCGTGTCCGAATGCTGCCGGCGTAGCACAGGCCGGGCTGGCATCCGGCCCGCCGTCGTCGCCGCACAGTTCGTCAGCATCCGGATTCGCGAGCAACGCCAGGGAAGCGGCGGGCGCGTGATCCGGAGCAGGAACGTCGGTGCGGACCGCATCGCGCCAGCGCGGCGATGTATCGCGTCGGACCTGCACCGGTTCGAGCCGCCGCTCGAACGCATCCTCCATGCGGAGCAGCAACGCGCCGATCGCGACGGATGCCTCAACATCGTCGGGCACCGACTGCAGGGCATCCGTCGCGCGAACGGTCGTCGGAAACAGCGCGAGGTCGGCAACGTCCGTGATCGCGATGATAAAGACTCCGACGGTCGCGCCGACGCGGATCACCTCATGCAGACCCGCGACCGACGCGGAAGTCGCGGTGAGGACGGCAATGATCGGTGTCCGGTTGGCGCCTTCCTCCAATCGCAGCTGCACGATCGCGTCCAGTTCTCCCGCCAGGCTCACCGCGTCGTTGGTACCGGCGACCCCGGCAAAGTGGGGTGCCTCGATCAGATCGTCGAGTAACTCGGCGGTTGCCGTGTCTGCGCGCAACGCGAGCTCATCCGGTGTGTGAGTGGTCGTCAGCGTCGCGATCCATGCGCGCAACAACCGACGCTGCTCGGGGGCGTCGACGGACAGGCCCACCGCACCAGCGGCGACATTCATGTAGGCAATCGCATCGTCATCCGCGCCGACCGGTACGAGGAACGCCGACTGCTCCGTTGAATCCATGAGTACCGACGCCGCGAATCGGTTGAAGTCTGAGAGGACGATCGTGACGAGATCGCGGGAGTCCTCGCGGATCCGCACCGTGCATGCGAGCCGGCGCTCGAGCGCCTCGCGCTGCTCAATGAGCAACACAGAATCCGCCGCCGGGCACGCAACCAGGCACGCGAGTCCCCGAGACGATTCGTCCACCGCGACCAGCCGCGCATCATGGAGTCCGAGATCGCACAGCGCGGTGGAGAGTGCGTTCCCGGCCAGCGCCACCCGTCCGGCATCGCCGATCGCGGACTCGGCGGTCCGCCTTCGTCCGAACGTGATCGCTCCCGAACGGCGCAGTCGCTGGACGAAGAGCGCGACCCCGCCGAGCACAACGAATCCGGCGGCGGTGACGCCAATCTCCCGCGGGAGTGTCGGCCAGGACCACTCGGCTCGCGCGGTCGACGGTTCCGGTACCGGCGCGGCAGTGCTCGTGGCGGTACTACGCGGCTCCGGAGTTGGAGTCCCCCGCGAGGGTACGGTCGGCGCCGGAACGTCCGCGACGGTGATGTGTGGAAGCGCGAGGATCCATCCCGGGTAGATGAGGCTGGGGTCGGTGAACCGACGCCCGTCGGGCATCACCTGCCCGCGGTTCGCGTCGAAGAGTTCCGTCCAGCGGAACCCGTCACCGAGGAGTCGTGCGGCGATGCTCCAGAGATCGTCTCCGGCCATGACGCGGTAGGCAGCCGCCTCATTTACCACGAAATTCCGAGCAGGGAGCGGGATGGCGAGCACCCAGCCCGGCTCGATAAACCGCGGATCGGTCAGCCGCGCTGCCAGCGTCGCCTGGCTCCGGCTCGCGTCGAAGATATCGACGTACCGCGTCCCGTCCCCGTAGAACCGACGCGCGATCTCCCAGAGGGAATCGCCAGGCTGCACCGTGTATTCGATGACCGTGCGCGCGATCTCCTGACGCGGCTCGCGTCCCGCCGTGACCTCGCGGAGATCGATCGCCGCAGTGGCGACCGGCGGGGCGAGCGCAACCCAGGCGTCGCCGGGCGCAAACGCGAGCGCGCGCGCCGGCGCCACCATCGAACTCGAGAGCAGCAAGGCCCCGGCAACGCCGCCATCGACCAGGCGTCGGACCGCCGGCACGGTGATCAGCCGACTGAAGCGCAGCGCCGACCGTGCCCATCGCGCCCCGCCGGTCATCCGAACGGCGGCGATCAGCGTGGCGCGGAGCGCCGAGATGAGGGCGAGGTATCCGAGCACGCCCCAGGCGACCGCGGCGCCCGCGGCGATCAGTTGGCCGTCCGAGAGCGTCGAGCCACGCAGCGTTCCGGACAGCTCTCCCAGATCGGACCCTGAATGGAATGTGGGAGGCCCGGATATCCGCCAGAGCGCGATCGCCAGCCCGACGCCCACGATCACGAAGATGACTAGCGAACGGACGGCGCGGCGATCAGTCGCTGAAGCGAACTCAGATGAGGACGGTCGATCGAACGAGGTCCGCGCCATGGTCGGACTCCAATCTCTTATTGATTCGACGTCAGCACGGACTGCAACTGCCGCACGGGATAGTCGCGGGTGTAGGCCTGCGTCACCGGCGCGAGCGGTAGCCACGCGCCGCCGTTGACCCGGTATCGCGCGCTGAAGGTGATCTCCAATCGGAGGTCGTAGGTGCCACCGGCGCCCAGCGACGAGCGTTCGTACAGGTGCTGAACGTCGCTCTCCGTCGGATAGGGCTGACCGAGTGAAGTGGTCGTCAGCACCGCGCCGTCGCCGAACGTCCAGTGATAGCTCTGGGGAGTGATCTCAACCTCAACGGTCACGAGGCCGAGCGTTCGGGAGCCACGGAGCGGAGCGCCGTCATACCCATCGACCCAGAACCACGACGGCATCGCGACGAGCCCGACACCCGGGCTGGCACCCACGGTGATGGGTGGGAGCGGCACGGTGCCGAGGACCGACGCCGCCAATGCAACTGGATCGACCGCAGGCGCGCCAGGCGTCGTGACGACGACGGTCGGCGTGCTGGGTGTGTCGATAGGAACCCAGGCGATGCCGAAGTATCCGGTGTCGCAGTTCACCGCCCAGGGGATCGTGCCCGGATTCGCCTGGAGGCCCTCGCGGAACCAGCCCGCGGTGGCGTTGCCGATGTTCATCGGCGTGGTCGTGCAAACCGGGGCGGTCGGACCGTTCGTAACTTGGCTAGTACCGGGGTTCGACGGCTGCCCGGGGGATGTCACCGACATGGCGATAAGAATCGTCACACCGGAGCCGGTCGAAACCACCGATATCTCAGAAGTCGTGGTCGGGGAATTAGGGTCGGGATCGTACCCCCCACCCGGATCAGCGCTGGCGCCGGAGGGCGCAAGAGCGGAAAAGAGCATCGCGCTCACGACTGTGAATGCAGCGAGCAAGGTTCTTCTCATGGGCTTGCCTGCCGTATCGAGTCTCGAACCTTCCAAACGTCTCCTACGCGTACGAGGGTGACTGCGTCCTTCAGCATGTTGGGCGTACCAGTGCCAGCAATCGGCTGCTTCGTAGTCGCATCGACCAAGTAGCTAGCGTTCTTGTAGACATCGAGCAGGGTGGCTTCATTGCCGTTGATCGTTCCAAGCACCGGTTCGTTCTCAACGACAATGCGCACCGCGTGACCCTGACTCGTGAGATCACGAATTTCTTGTCTCGCGCGATCGAGTCGGGGGCCGGTCATCACTTCACCTAGCCGACTGTCGTCCAGACGGAGGATGGCGTCGGCATACACCTCCCAATACCGCCGGTAGGCTGCAAGGATCTGTGCATAGGGAGACTGAGTAACGCTCGGCGTGGGTGTGACGACGACGGACGTAGCTGTAGCCGTCGGCGTAGATGTTTCGCGAGTTGCTCCACCGCATGCGGTGCTCACAAGCAGGAGCGAACTCCCGAGGGCACTCAATACGAGCCACTTCTTCAGTACGTCCGGCATCGTTACGGCCCTCCCGCGATTCCCGACCGCGGCTCGGCCACGGCGTGCGCGTTGATCGCGACGCCGTCGATCCCCAACACCCGTAGGAAGGCGGTCTGCGCGTTGCGAGCGAGCTGGACCTCCACGGACGTGACGGTCACGTCGACGGCGTACTGCACGCCATTCTCCCCCAACAGGTACTCGATCGCGGTGGTGTAGGCGGCGTCCTGGTCCAGCACGACAACAGAGCCGCTCGACGCGCGGTAGGTGGCTTCGTCGAGGCGCATCGCGCCGGCGGCTGCGGCCGCATCTGCGGTGTTCTGCAGATCCCGGCGCTGCGCCAGCAGCAGGCCGCCATCGGCGACCAGCCCGGCGACCGCGACCAATCCCATCAGGAAGACCGCGACGAGCACGAGCACCTGCCCGTCCTCGCGTCGGTGGCACCAGAGCAGGAACGCGGTCATGGCGCCGCCGCCGTTCGGCTGCGGTACTGCTCGACGCGTTGTTCATCCGTGCTCGACACCGTGACCTCGACGAGACTCAGCAGCGGCAGATCGCCGAGAGTCACGGGATAACTCGCTGCCGCTCGTACCATCCCGCCGCGGTCGAACGCTCCTGCATCGACATCGAGTTGCAAGCGATCGAGCTCCAGTCCGTGTCCGGCAGCGACCGCCAGTGCGCGTGTCTCTGCGGCCGGCAGTCCCGTATCGGCGGAAGCCGCGACCGCGAGGGTCCGGCTCGCCTCCCGGACGACCGACTGGACCGCGATCTGCGCATGCACGACGCGCCCGACGGCGACGACGCCGAAGACGAACACCAGCACGAGCGGGATCACGAGCGCCGCTTCGATCAGCGCGTTCCCCGACTCATCGCGGAGCAGGCGGCCGGAACAACTACGGACCACTGCGGAAGCCCTCTTTCCAGACCTCCCCGGAGGATTCGATCGGGATCGTCAGGTCCGTGACCCACGGAATGAACAGCGGATAGCTGCCGCTGGCGCGCGTGACGACCGCATCACCCTGTTGCTCTGCGGTGACGGCGAAGGCCGCCCCCGTCGAGCCGAGACCGGCCTCCAGCATCGCCCGGGTGCGAAGCGCGCCTTCCTCCAGCGTGTATCCCTCGGAGGCGGCAAGGCGTGCTCCCTCGATCGCCGCCGTCTCGGCGACGGTGCGGGCGTGCTGCACGAGCGCGAACTGGACCGCGCCGATCAGGACGATGAGCAACAGCGGCATCACCAGCGCGAGCTCAACGGTGCTCTGCCCCGCTTCGTCACCCCATGCGCGGCGCGCCTTAGACGTTCGTGAGCGCCGTGACGATGTCGTTGAAGACGGTGACGACCGCTGTGCCCAGGGCCTGCACCGCGACGATCGCGACGACGGCGATGCCCGCCGTGACGATCGCGTACTCGACCATCGTCGCGCCGTCCTCGTCCGCGTGAAGCGGGCGGCCCCATCCCATGATTCGTTGCAGCATCTGCACACCTCCTTTGGGTGCTGATCCACGCGTTGGTCTCGATCGCTCATCGCCCGATCCCCAGCAGTTGCACCCCGGCGGGGTAGAGCAACACCACCAGGAAGACCGGGAAGATGAAGACGACGATCGGGAAGAGCATCCGCACCGCGGCCTTGCCGCCCTCCTCGAGCAGTCGCGAGCGCTGGCGGTCGCGGGCCGACTCGGCGAGGGCGAGCATCGCCGGCGCGAGCGGCATTCCCTGTTCCCGCGCCAGCCGCCAGGCGTCGGCGAGCGACCGCAACTCCGGCACGTCCTCGCGCACCGCCAGCCCATCCAGGCCCGCGGCGTAGCCGAGCGTTCCGAGTCCCGCCTCCCGCACGACCTCGCGCAGGCCGTCCCCCAGCACGCCGTCAAGCTGACGCCCCGCCTCCACGAGCGCTTGCTCGGGGGAGAGCCCGGCGCTCGCCGCGAGCACGAACAGGTCGAGGGCGACCGGCGTCTCGGCCAGGACGGCGAGGCGGCGGCGGCGCAGGCGCGCGTGCAGCTGCCAGCTCGGCGCGGCGAAGCCGAGGGCGAAGCCCGCCAGCCATATCCAGACCGGCCACGCGCCTGCGGGCTGGACGCCCAGTAGGTTCATCAGGGGGAACGCACCGGCGGTGATCGCGCCGGTCGCGAGCTGTTGGCCGCGGAACTGCTCGGCCGTCATCTCCGGCATCGCCAGGGCGAGCCGCGCCTCGAGGTTGCCGGCCTCGATCCCGGCACGACGGAGCACCCGTCCGAGCAGGTTGCCGGCATCGTCGAGCAGCGGGCGCAGGGTGCGTTCGAGGAGCGGGGAGCTGAACATCGGCGCGTGTGCCGCGTCATAGCCGAGCGCGCCGCGTCCCTGCGCGGACAGCCGCTGCAGGGCGAGCGCGAGATCCGGGCGCGGCCGGCCGATCGGCTGGCCCATCACGATGAGCCACAGCCCGGCGCCCAGCACGCCGCTGAGGAGCAGCGCGGCGGTCATCGCAGCACCCTGCGGCCCGCTGGCAGTTGCGTCGCCCGCAGCATGCCCGCGTAGCCGACCACCACACTCACGAGGCACAGCGCGAGGACGGCCTGTCCCACGGGGGTCGAGAAGACGGCGAGGTAGCCGGGGTTGGTCGCGCGGATCGCAACCAGGAGCGCCAACGGCAGCGCGGCGATCACCCGTGCGGACAGGACGTTCTGGGCCTGCGCCGCCTGCACTTCACGGCGCGCCCGGGCGTCCGCGCGTACGGAGCGGCCGAGGCCGTCGAGCACCTGTCCGAGGTTGCGGCCACCCACGCGGTACGACATCAGCAACGCGGCCACGAGCGTGTCGAACCCGGGATCGGCCACCCGCTCACGGGCCGTCAGCAGGGCGGCCTCGAAGCCGTCGAAGCGGAGATCGCGGTCGATCCGCTGGAACGTGTCTCGCAGCGGCAATGGGCCGGTCCGTGCCAGGACACGGGTAGCTTCCTCGATGCCGATCCCGACGCGGGCCGCATCGCGGAGCGCGTCGACCGCCTCCGCCACCGCCTCGGCGATTCCGGCGCGACGCCGGAGGGACCGTTGGCGGAAATACCAGGACGGCAACAGCGTGCCCGCCACGCCGGCGGCCAGCGTGAACACCGGCCAGCCGAGCGCGAGTTGCGCCGTGGCCGCGACGGCGACGCCGGAGGCGCCGCTCACCACCGCCAGTTCGCGCGCGCCGATGTCGTCGCCGCCGGAACGCCGGAGCAGCCGATGGAGTGGCTCGGCGGAGCGTCGCGGTGCTGACCGCCGCCGATCGCCGGTCAGCGAGAGGAACACCAGCAGCACCCCGGCCGCGAAGATCAGGATCAGGAGCACGGGCACGGTGTATTCCTCCCGTGTTCATGCTGACGAACAAGCGTCCCAAGACCGCCCCAGCATCGGCTGCGTCGGCGCCGTACCGCCCCAGGAGCGTCCCAGTTCCGCGCGCAACGACTCAGATGTGGCGTGCGGTTCATCGCGCGAGGCTCCCGGTGGTCGCCGCGTAGCCGGCAGCCGCGAGGCGGTGCTCGCGGCGCGACCGGATGCCGCTCCACCGCAACCCGTCCGTGTCGAGCCGGAAGAGCTCACTGCCGGCGATCGCGTCGCCTTCGATCCCGGTGACTTCGTAGATGCTGGAGACCTGCCGCCGGCGCGAGACCGCATCCATCCGCAGGTGGACCACGAGCTGCACCGCCTCCGCGATCATTTCGGTCAGGGCCTGTGCCGGGAGCGCCTCATCCGCCATCAGGGCATAGGTGCGCAGCTTGCCGAGCGCTTCCCGCGGACCGTTGGCGTGGATCGTGCACATCGACCCGTCATGCCCGGAATTCATCGCGGTGAGCATGTCGAGCGCCTCAGAGCCGCGGACCTCGCCGACGACGATCCGCGTGGGGCGCATCCGCAGGGCGTTCTTCACCAGCGCGCGGATGGCGACCGCGCCTGCGCCCTCCATGTTCGGGAAGCGCGCCTCCAGCGCGACGCAATCCGGGAGCACCGCCTCCAGTTGCAGCTCAGCGGTCTCCTCGATCGTCACGACGCGCTCGTCGATACCGGCGATACACGCGGCGAGGGCGTTCAGGCAGGTCGTCTTGCCGCTGCCGGTGCCACCGGAGATCAGGATGTTCAGGCCCGCCTGCACGGCGGCCTGGAGGAATCCGGCCGCCTCGGCGGTGAGGGTCTCCAGTGCCACGAGGTCATCGAGGGTGCGGGCGCGGAGCAGGAACTTCCGAATCGTGACGTGCGGGGAGCCCGAAGTGAGCGGCGGGATCACGGCGTTGAGCCGGGAACCGTCGGCCAACCGTGCGTCGACCATCGGGCTGGCCTCGTCGAGGCGGCGTCCGAGTGGACCGAGCGCCCGCCGCACGAGTTGCAGCAGTTGGTCGTCGTCCTCGAACACGACGTCGGCGAGCTGCTTGCGGCCACCGCGGATGACGAAGACCCGCTGCGGCCCGTTGACGATGATCTCCTCGACGGAGGGATCATCGAGGAGCGGTTGTAGCGGCCCCAGCCCGAGGAGGTCGTCGAGCAAGCGGCGCGCGAGTGCGTCCGGGTCGGCGAGCGGAGGCTCGCCCAGCGTCGCTGCGGCCCGCTGCGCGGCGGCGATCCGCTCCGCGATCAGGCGCCGGGCACTCTCGATCTCGACCGGGCCGGGCGCAAACAGGGCCTCCCCGGGCAGGCTCTGACGCAGCGCCTCCTGCACCTCGGCGCGAATCGTCCGTTCGCGTTCGCCGCGCGGGAGCAGCACGGCCATCTCAACGCTCCACCAGCAGCCGGCCGGGGCGACCATCGGGCACTGCCGCCGCGCTCCGCGACTCGTCGCCGGCGTCGCCCAGCACCGCAGCAGCAGTGCGCAGGTCGTGCGCCGCCTTCCCACCCGTGTCCGAGAGCGGCGTCTGTCCGGCAATCGCGCGCCGGGCCGCCTTGCGGTCCTCGCGCACGACCCCGAGGACCGGCACGCCCAGGGCGCGCGCCACCTCGTCGGGGCCGTAGTGCTCCCGGCCCTCCTGCCGGTTCACGAGCAGGTGCATCCGCGCGTTCGGCGCTAACCGGCGCAGTGCCGGCAGGCCGGTACGCGCGTTCCAGATCGAGACCAGGTCGGCGGCCGTCACGATGACGACCGTGTGCGCCGTACGAAGCGCCGCCGGTTCGGCGGGTAGGCCGAGGTCGACGACCACGCGATCGACGCGCGTGCGTAGTGTGGCGATCACGGCTCCGAGGTAATCGGCAGGCAGCGTCGCCGCGAGTTCGGCCCGTTCCACGCCCGCCAGAACGGTGCAGTGTGGGCCTGCCTGGAGTTCCTCCGCGAGCCGCTCTTGCAGTGGCCCGGACGACGCCGCGAGGCCGACGATGCCGCGTCGGGGGTCGAGATCCAGATACGCGGCGACGTTTCCGCCGCGCAGGTCACCGTCGACGAGTGCGACGGTGGCGCCCCGGCGTCCAAGCTCGGCGGCGAGCGCGAGCGCGACGGTCGTCTTGCCCGGAGCGCCCTTCCCGCTCGCAACGGCGATCACCTCGCCGTGTGGATCGGTGGCCGGCGCCTCCTCGCCGGATGTCACCGGCGGCGGCTCGCTGGGTCCCCCGACCGCATCGGCACCGCGCGCCGCAGCCGCGCGCAGTGCGGCAACGACGCTCGTGACCGGCGAGCGGGCAGGGAGCGTCTGCGCGACGTGTTGAAACCGACCGGTGTCGGCCTCGTCGCGGGCCAGCACGACGACCGGGACCGCGCGCTCGCGCAGGGCGATGAGCGTCGCCTCGGTCAGCCGGTGCAGATCGGCGGCCACAAGCGCCACGTCGATATCGGACGCGGCCGCAGCCTCGACGAGACCGGCGGCGTCCAGCGTGCGCCGTGCCACCACCAAGCCTAGTGCGGGAAAGTCGTGGACGAATTGCTGTTCGACGGTACGGTCGCCGATGGCGAGCAGTACGCGGAGCGGCGTCTCGGACGTGGCGGCGGTCATTGCTGCGGCTCCCGCGCGACGAGTACGAGCGTGAGGCGACCGTTGACGAGCGCGTGCGTCACGCGCTCGGCCTGATCGCGCGGGATGATCAGCGTCACGTTCGTGATCCGGCCCGTCGCGTTCGCGTCGCTCCCGCCGAGCGAGACACGCGATGCCTCGAGCGCGACGTCGTAGACCGTCGCGCGGTCGAGCAGCGGGGTCGTCAGGCTCTGCGGCCGTCCCTGTTCCGAGGTCGCGAAGACGCCAACGTGGTCGCCGCGGCGCAGCCCGGGGAAGACCGCGTTCGCCTCGACGGGGACGGTGATCGCCACCTCATCGGCCGCGACGATCGGCCCCGTACCCACTGCGGGACGCACAATCATCGCGCCGGCAGGAATCGGGGCGACCGTCGTCTGCCCGATGATCGCCGCGCGTCCACTCTCGCCGATCGCAAGTCCCGCAAGCGGTCCCTCGAGGCGCGCCTCCGCGAGCGCGATATCGTCCGCGGCGATGACGTGCCCGGACGGGATCGCGCGGGCGGCGACGAGGACGGGCGACGTGACGCGCATCTGGCTCCAGAGCGACAGCCCGCCGACCAGCGCAACGACGACCAGGACCACACCGAGTAGGAGGCGCGCGTCAGCATGGGGGCACGCGACCGTCCGCAACCGTCGTCCCGCCGTGCTGAATGCCATCGTTCGCTCTCCGTCAGTGTTCTGGTTCGTCGCCCGGTTCCGGCTCGCGGGGACTCCGCGATAGGCGGGACCGTTCACCGGCATCCCAGCGTCGCGTCAGCCCGGTCAGCCAGAGCCGCAGAAAGGCCGCGGCGCCGTCCGCGTCGGCGAACACCTGTTCCGCATCCGGCTCGTCGACATTCGCGTTGGGACGCCGAATGACGACACGCAGCGGTTTCGTGTGGTCGGACTCGATCCGTGCGCGGACGAGCACCCAATCCACGAGCGACGGCCGATGTGTCATGCCGCGGAATCTGCGGGCGAGGTGTTGGATGCACCGTGACGGATTCCGTCAGAAACGTGCCTTGGGTGTGGGGGAATTAGTCGACGGGACCGGGGATGCGCGTAGAAAAGCGCTTCGCGCAGATTCACATCCGCAGCGGGCGTGTTGCGCGGGATGCAACGGAAACTGCAACACCCAATTTCTGCGATTCCCTGGATCGATGCGGCATACTTTTCTCAGGGCGGCACCGAGCGTAATGAGACAGGCCGTGGTGACCGCGACCCGGTAGGCAGCACGGCCGGATAAGGATCTGGTGTGGGCAACGAAGCCCCCTCCAGGAATCCCGCCGGACCCCGGACCCGACGCGCGGGTGCTCACCCGACCGCGGTACGTGTCACGTTGCTTGGGCGCTTTGCAGTCTGCGTGGACGGCGTCGACGTTCACCTGCCGCCGGCCGCACCGCGCCTCGTGGCGCTCGCTGCGTTGCACCACGCACCTATCAGCCGCCCACGGCTCGCCGAACTGCTCTGGCCTCACCTCGAAGGCCCCGTGGGAATCGCGAGCCTGCGTTCGACGCTCTCACGCCTCCGAGCCGCGCAATCACATCTGCTCGCTCCAGGTCCAGGCGACATCGCGATCGGGCTCGACGTGACCGTCGATGTCTGGGAGCGAGAAGCACTCGCTGCGCGCGTCAGCAACGACCGCGAGGCTGCCGTTCACGAGACGTTCGCCGAGCATCCGTTCGTCGAGCTGCTGCCCGGATGGCACGACGAGTGGGTCATGTTCGAGCGCGACCGGCTGCGCGAGATCACCATCCACGCGATCGAGGCGCAGGCTACGGCGCTGGCGGAGATCCGCTCCTTCGCGCGCGCGATCCCGACTATCTACGCAGCAATGCGCCTCGATCCGCTACGCGAAAGTGCTGTGCGGACGTTGATCGAGATCCATCTCGCGGAAGGGAACCGCGCGCAGGCTGCTCGCTGTTATCTGACGTTCCGAGATCGGCTCAGGGCGACGCTGCAGATCGAGCCTTCTGATGAACTCGGGGGGCTGATTCTCCCGCTCTTGCAGAGAGTCCGCTGAGCCGTCAACCGTTCGCGTCCCGACATCCCCTCATTCGCCAGCCCCACTGTCGTCCCTATTCGCCCCGATCGCAGTTCGCTTCTGGGCGGAGGGCATGCAACCGCTAGCGGGATGCGCCGCTTCTCCACGCAAAGGTGTGCGAGAATCGGAAACGCATGTGATTGGAGGCGCGTCGATGTTCACGAAGCTGCTTGTCGAAGCTGGTGGCGGCCTAGTCATTGGAATGGTTCTTGGAGCCGCGTTCGATCGAGTGGCGCTCGGTATGGTCCTCGGCCTCGCGGCGGGACTACTCCTTGAGGCCATTCTAATGTTCGCTCGCTCCCGCTTAGGCCGATCGCCTAGCGGAAGTCCGGATCAATCCCGAACTCGTGCGTAGCGCGGCATCAGCCGCGCGGCAGTTGATCTCGTACAGTTCTGTACGCGTGTGCCAACGGCCCATACCGGTTCCCTCCGGGCTAGTTCGAGACCATCAGCGGGAACCCTCACTCAACCGCGTGGTGTACTCCGTCATGACGTAGTGGACGAAGTCCTTGCCGAGCGCGGTCAGGACGTAGGGCTCCTTGTCCTCGAACGACGTCTCGACCGTCCGGCGGGTGCCCGCCGGGACAGCATTCGAGCGCGGCGCGCGCGGCTTCTCGAGGAAGGCTCCGTCCGGCGTGGTGTCTCGGTGCTGCCGGACCACGCGGCCGGTGTTGAGGTCATAGATCAGGAGCCGGAACAGATCCGCCTCCGCTGAGTCCTCGCGGGGAATCGCACCGTGGATGCCAAGCCAGATCGCCTTCCGTGTGATTCCGGAGGGATGGTCGTACACCTGCTTGATCACGGAGAAGTGCGCCTCGTTGTAGGTGTCGATCCACTCGATGAACAACCGCACGATGTCGTCCGAGGTGACCGTCGCGCCAGCGCCGGCGTTCATCAGCAGGTTCGCGAAGTACCGCTGCTTCTCGTCCGTCTCGGCTCGATCCCAGGCACGGAACGCTTTGCGGACGATCTGTAGGTACTCCTCGCTCTCGACGCGTGCGTGGACCTCGTCGCCGAGCGCGTCGAACCGCGTCCCCATCTCATCGAGGAGCGCCCGCAACCGCCGGAACTTCTCAGAGAACTGCTCCAGCCAGAGCGTCTGGAGCCGGTCGGTGCGGGCCCCGTCGGCAGCGTCCCGGGTGGCGGCCCCAGCGGCGACGAACACGCCCACCCACGGCAGGCTCTCGAGCGCCGCCAGCACGAACTTCTCGCCAAAGCGGCGTCCGGCCGAGCTACGCACATCGGCGAGCTCCGTTCGGAAGAACGCTTCCGCTGCCGCTTCCTGTGCATCCTGGTCGCCGACGCGTAAGACGTCCCGCTCGTCCCTCATGCCCTGAGTCCTTCTACGGTCTCGTGCCCGCCTCCAACAGGCCCCTCGGCCTCCCGCAGTCAGTGTATCGGAACATGTGTTCCGATAAGGTGCGACCCTGATCGTATGATTTCTCCGGGAGAGTTCATACATGGTCACCGAACAGCCGCTTGAATCGGGCCGCGTCTACCGGACGCGCGACCTCGTGCGTTGGAGCTCGAACCCGACGCGCTTTGCCCGGCGTCTGGTCGAAGCGGGCCAGCTCCAACCGCTGGCGCACGGCCTGTTCGCGGCCCCAAAGCGAAGCCGCTTCGGGCCAGTGCCCCCGACCGACGAGGAGGTCATGCGCGCCTTCCTCGACGGGACGCCGTTCGTGCTGACCGGCCCCGAGCGCTGGAATGCGCTCGGCCTCGGAACGTCGGCAACCTTCGCGACGCAGCTCGTCTACAACACCAAGCGGTCCGGAGAGTTCACGCTCGGCCGACGCCGCTTCTTGCTGCGCCGGGTGGCATTCCCGAGGAACCCTTCCCCCGAGTGGTTCGTGGTCGACCTCTTCCAGCACGCCGAGCAGGCCGCCGCCGACCGGAACGACCTCACGGCGGTCCTCACGCAGGCAGTGCGTCAACGCCGGCTCGACCCCGACCGGCTGCACGCCATGGCTGAGGAGTACGGCACGAAAGACACGCAGGCACGCGTGGCCGCAGCCCTCCATGCCTCGACCGGAGCGGCATAGGTAGCGCGCGCAGAGGGCGCCGAGCGGCGGTTCGACCGACCGAGTGTGGTCATGCCGTGACAAGCGCGGGATGAGGGTGGGGCGTCCTGGGGCACGCTCCTCGATCGGCCCGCTGCTCGGGGCGGTCGGATCGAGCTGATGCAGCGTGCGGGTGCCGTCGTCGCGACCGACCGGCCGCACGTCGTCATGCACTGAACGGCTCGATGACCAGGCCGTGTGCGTACCGCTACATCAATAATCCGAGGCCAAGTTGCGACTTAGTTCCGCCGCGTGAGCGCTGCGACCCTCGCGAGCCCAACTACCGCCGGGCGCTCGTCGACCCCCGTGCATGACTTGAGCGCCTGCGTCCCTCTGAGGGACAGATGCCCCGCCGACTGCCCGGCTCGCCGCAACTTCGGATGACGCGCGGTATTTCGGACGGCCTTGAGACGCAGCGCTTCAGTCGCAGTCGCTGTTGGGGCGTTCCTGTGATGGTCGTTTCGTAGCCTTCGCCGGTACGAAGTGCGTTCAGCCGGCATCGCCAGCTCCCAGGAGCGAGAAAGCCGGTTCGGGAAGGACTCCCCGAGACACGGACGACGGATCACCCTCTCAGGAAACGAGCTCCGCTCTCCGAATGACGGGTCGAAGAGTCAGCGATAAAGCAGCGATTAGGACGGAGGATCGAAGAGAACGCACAAATCCGCGAGAAGCATCAACAACAAGATCGGACGAAGGGAGCGGTCAGAGCACAAGCACAACCTGTGGCTCGCCCCGACCAACAAGCCAGCCCCAAACCGTGTCCACATCGCGTCTGTCGCGACGTGATGCGCAGACACGGTCGAGGAATCTCGTACCCCGACGGACATCGTCCCCGGGGTAATTCCGTCTCCCGAAAGGAGCAGCAATCGTGACGTTCAACCGGCCACGCCGTCCACAGAGCGGTCATCACGCGCGCGCAGCACGTCTCGCGGTCCTCGCGACCGTTCTGATGTCGCTCGCCGTGGTGGCAATGAAGGCAATGCCCGCGTAGTCCCGCGCCGATGCGCGGGTTGGAAGGAAAGGAAGGCAGATCGATGGAAACACGGAAGCGAAAGCGACGGTCGAGCTTCGTCGCGCGCGTCCGGGAGGCGCTGATCTGTGGCGCACGGTGGTGCCGTGCTCGCGGCATCGCCGCCTGGCATGTCGTCGTCGGACGCTGCCGGCCCTGGTCGCCGGCTGTGCTCGTTGACGCGAAGCGGGCTCGGGCACGCCGCTTGCGGCGGGCAATCGCGCGGGCGACGCGGACGCAGTTCCGCGCGCTCGGCGTGGCTCCGCCCGCGCACCTGCTGGTGATCGTGCAACGGACGGTCCACGAGGACCGGCCGCTCTCGGCACTGTTGCAGGTATTCGAGGACGGCGACGGCCAGCATCGCCACGTCTTGTTCATTGCTCTGGCGGTGAATGGCGAGCCCGTGAGTGATGGCGAAGTCGTCGCGACGCTGCGCCAGCAGTTGTACCGCGTCGCCGGGGACGGCCTCGGCACGCTGACGCTCACAGTGCCGGTCGGCTCGTCGCGGGCGCGCCCGGCCACGGTGACGCCGATCCGGTCAATGGAGGCACCGCCCGATGAGGACGCTCCGCCGCCGGACGACGCCGACTGGCAACCCATCGACGACGGGGCCTATCCCGTCGCGGCTGAAAGGTAGGAAGGCAGATGACACAGGCAGTGGTGCTCACCAGTCTTGGTGAGCTTGAAGCACATCGCGATCGGTTCCCCGTCGACACGTCACGGGCGCTCGTACCGGTCGCGATCGAGCCGACGTCGGAGGAGCGCATCGGCTGGCTCGCCGAGGCGGCGGAACGCGCGCTCGACGAGTTGCGGGTCCTCGACGCCGCCGAGCGCGAGCAACGGCAGACGCTCGAAGGCCGGGTGGCCCGGGCACGGCGACTACGCGAGGACGCCGCACGCCTCGAGGCGGTCGCGGGGCAGTTGCACGAGGTCACCGTGCGCGCCGGTACGCTCGCCGGTTCGGTGCTCGACGAGCGTGCGCGGCTGCGTGCCGGCGCGCTCGTGCCGACCTGCGGCGAACTGGCGACCGAAGCGGAGGTCCGTCACGGCCGGCTGCTCGCCGAGGCGGAGCAGATTGAAGCGGAGCCCGCAGTCGCGCGGCTACTCGAACAGGAACGGCAACAGGAGATGGAGCGGACGGTGCAGGAGACCCTGCGCCGCGTGGAGGAGCTGATGGATCACCAAGAATATGGAGAGGCCCGGTCGCTGCTCACCCTCTTGGCAGATGAGAGCAGTGCGCCGGACCTCAGCGGTACGTTCGAAACGCTACGACTGCGGGAGCAGGCCGTCAAGACGCGGGTGGCAGAGGACGCCCTCCGCGCCGCGCGGCGCTGCTACCGGCGGATGCCCGCCCAGGCGATCGACCTGCTCGAGCCGCTCGACCTCGACGGCGTGGTCGAGGAGATCGCGCGGCACGTCTACGGCTGCTGGCTTCAGGCCTGCCGCCGCCTCGGACTGCTGGCCGCGATCCACTACACGCCCGCGTTCGCGAAGGGCGCCGTGCTGATGCCCGCCGAGGATGGCCGCTGGGAGGTCGTCTCGGCGCTCGGGCTCAGTCGCTGGGAGCGGGGCCGGCGCTTCGCGCCCGGCGCGCTGCGAGGCGCCCGCCCGCTCGCCTGATCCATCCAGGTCCACGCATCTCCTCCTTTCGGGGCCGCCTTCGGGCGGCCCCGATTTCGTGCTGCCCGATCACGGGAGGCACGCACACGTCCGGAACCAGCAGCAAGGAGGAAGAACCGTGGACATCGTCATCGCAAGGAGACCGATCGTGAACGAAGACAGCCGTTACCGGCGCGCGGTGCGCGCCGTGTGGGAGCGCGGCTACCTCGCCTGGGAGCACTGGTGTGTCACGAAGCGCGAGCTCGCACAGCCTGCGTTGCTCGCACTCGTCGAGTGGCTGACCACAGTCGGCGACGAGGCGGAGCTCGTCGAGCGCTATATGGAGGTGGGCGACGCACCAGGCAGGGTGCTGCGTCCGCTGCTGCCGCCGTGGTTCGACGACGAGGACGTGCTAGTCCTCGAAGACGCGGCGTGCTGCATGCGCATGTACGCGCTGCGCGGCGAGCACTGACGTGTACGACCTCGACGCGATCCGCACCGCACACCCGATCGTGGAGACAGTGTGCGATGCGGGAGTCGAACTCCGACGCAGCGGCCGGCGGTTCGCCGGTCGCTGCCCATTCCACGCCGACGGTGCGCCGAGCCTCATGGTGTACCCCGAGACCGGCAGCTACTTCTGCTTCGGCTGCAACACCGGTGGCGACGTGATCGACTTCGTCGGTCGCCTGCGCCGTACCGGGTTCAAGGAGACCGTCGAGTACCTGTCCCAGCACGGGCTCGAACTCGACCATCTGCCGACGAACGTCACGCGCCTGCCGTCGCGCACGGTGTTCCCGGCGCTAACTGCCGAGGAACTCGCGACGGTCGACGCTGCGGCCACGTACTACGCCGGAATGCTGAATCGCTACACCGACGTACGCGCCTACTTGGCGGACCGTGGCGTCGGTTCCGATCTCGCGCGACGGCTGCGGCTCGGCTACGGCGGCCGTGGGCTCGCCGCCCACCTGCGATCACGCGGCCTGCCGCTCGACCCAGCACGCCGCATCGGCCTGCTCGACGGTGAGCGGGAGCCGTTCACCGGGCGGGTCGTCATCCCCGACCTCGACGCAGGCGGTCACGCCCGCTGGCTCACCGGGCGAACGCTCGGGAGCGGCAGTCCTCGCTACCTCAACCTACGCGCGCCCGCGCCACTCCTTGGCCTGCGGCGCGCGCAGCTCCGCGGTGACCGCGCGGTCATCGTCACCGAAGGACCGTTCGACTGGCTCACGGGATGCGGCTGGGAACTCTCGGCGGTCGCGCTGCTCGGCACTCACGCCTCGCGTGATGCGCTCGCAGCGCTGCACGGCTTCCGTCGTGTCTATCTCGCACTCGACGCCGACGGTCCCGGCCGCCACGCCGCACGCGCCCTCGCCTCCGACCTCGGCGAGCGGGCCACCATCGTGGACCTGCCGCGCGGCATCCACGACCTCAACGAACTCGGACAGCGACGCGATGGACGCACGGCGTTCCTCCGTTCGCTCCACGCATCCCACGCACGGATGGAGGAGACATGGTCGAGCACGACACACAGCAACCCGCGCGCCCGCGCAGCCTGAGCCGCGATGCGAGACGGCGGTTGCGACAGCCGCTCGACGGCCTCCTGGTCGCCGAGCGCACGAACGACGCGGGCGAGATCGTCCGTTACCTCGAGGGGTGGCGGGCGATCGAGCAAGCCAACGCGGTCTTCGGCGTCGATCGCTGGGGCGCGGAGGTGATCGGCGAGGTGGTGTACCGGGCCGTCCCGACTACCGGACGTGGCCGCAGCGCACCATGCGGCGTCTACACCGCAACTGTGCGCGTGACGGTCGATGGCTGTCAGCCACATAGCGACGTCGGCGTCGGCGCCGTGGAGGAGCAAAACGCGGAAGCGCACGCCACCGCCTACAAGTCGGCCGTGACCGACGCGCTGAAGCGGGCGCTGCGGCACTTCGGCGATCAGTTCGGCAACCGGCTGTCGGCCGGTGTCGAGGACGCGGCGATCGGTGCCGCCACATCGGAGCATGCTCCGGACGAGCTGCGCCGGCAGGTGATTGCGATCGCGGCCGACGCCGGGACGGACGAGGCGCAGATCCGCTCCTGGGTCACGCAACGCTACGGTCGCCCGCTCGATGACCTCGACGTGCGCTCGTTGCTACACGCGGTGCGGGCCTGCTCGCGCGCGCTTGAACGCCGCCACGAGCAGGCGCAGGCCGCGTAGCGATGCGCTCGTCTTACGCCGCCGGGGTCTACGACCTCAATACGCGCTCCGGACACTACCGGGTCGCGCTTGTTCCGCAGCCCGAGAGCGAAATCCCGGGGTTCCGCGCCATCATCGTCCAGGCCGTCCGCTCGGACACGCCGGGACGTGCGATCCGGCTCACGCTCTTCGAGCGCGATCTTCGGTTCCCGTCCCCCGACGACCGCGATGCCGCGTAGCACCAGCATCCGGCGGGACGCCTACGCGGCCGTCACCGACCGCATCATCGCTGCGCTCGACGGGGGCACCGTCCCGTGGCGGCGCCCCTGGCGAACGCATGGCCTGCGCAATGCCGTCACGGAGCGACCGTATCGCGGCATCAACCTGCTCCTGCTCGGCCTCACCGCGCTCGAACGTGGCTTCGACGATCCCCGCTGGCTCACCTATCGCCAGGCGGACGGAAAGGGAGGACACGTCCGTCGCGGCGAGCAGGGCACCCAGGTCGTGCTGTGGAAGTGGATCGCGCGCGACGCCGATGACGAGGAGGCAGAGCGGCACTACCCGCTGCTTCGCATCTTCACGGTGTTCAACGTCGCACAGTGCGACGGACTCGCCCTCGGAACGCTCGACGCGAGAAATCCGATCGATCCACTCGTCGCAGCGGGCGCGATCGTCGAGGGCTATCCCGGCGGTCCGCCGGTGCTGCACGACGCGAACGCCGCGTACTACATCCCCGCGCGAGACGAAGTGCATCTCCCGCCGCGCGAGGCGTTTCGCGACGTACACGGGTACTACGCGACGCTCTTCCATGAGCTGTCGCACTCGACCGGACACACGAGCCGCCTCAATCGCGAGGGCTATCAGGCCGCAGCGCGATTCGGTTCGGAAACCTACTCACGCGAGGAGCTTGTCGCCGAGTTCGCGGCGGCGTTCCTCGGCCACGAGGCGGGCATCGACCCATCCTCCGTCGAGCAGTCCGCGGCGTACATCGCGTCGTGGCTGCGTGCGCTGCGCGATGACCGGCGACTAGCCGCCATCGCTGCGGCGCAGGCCCAGCACGCGGCCGACCACATCCTCGGGCGTAATCCCGAGTCCACCGACGAGACCACGAAACGAGCAAGCGATGACGACGGAACGGTTTGACCTGCTGGCGATCTGCCGCCGGCTCCTGGCATGGGAACAGACGATGGGCGGCTGGGATGCGCCGGTCTGGCGCGACCTCCGAGCCACGCTGGAGAGGACGAGCGATCCGCCTCCCACGCCCGTTGTGGGCGATCGTCTTCTCCGGCTGCACATCGAAGGGACGCTCGACATCCGCATCCCTGATGAGATTGAGGAGGACGGCGAGGCCTGGGATGACTGGCTGGACGCGGCGATCCAGTCCGCTTTGCTCGACGGGCGGTGGCAGGACTGTACCGGCGTCGACGACTCCGAGGTCGGGATCCTGCACGAGAGTGGCGCGGTGCGGCGTGTATAGCCCGAAGGTCCCGGAGCGGTTCATCCCGACGCTCTACCAGTTGGGCCGCGCGCGCGGCCGACCGATGACGGATCTCATCGCCGAGGCTGTCGAGCGTTACCTCGTCGAGGAGGGCTGGCTCCAGCAGGAGCGAAACGACGCGGAACGGCCCGCTGTATGAGTACACAGCACATCCGCTGTGCCGGGTTCGCTGGCGCGGTGGACGCCTACGCGCGTGACGGCGCGGACCTGTGGTTCCTCTCGATGATCTCGAACCAGCAGTCGATCAGGGCACTGTGGGCACGGCTGCTCAAGGGCGAGCCCGCAGTGATCAGCGACGATGCGTTGATGGGCGGCCGGTATTGCGCCCTCGCACCGCAGGCACGAGCCAATTGCCGCTTCTACACGGCTCGGCTGCCGGTCAGCGGTGCGACGCACGCCATGCTGGTGCCGTCCGCCGCGCTCTACGCGAGCGAAGGCAGAGACTTCCTCCTGCTCGCGCGCGCCGATGCCGAAGCGCCGGCGCTGCATTACCGCTTCCTCAGCCGGCGGATCGACCTCCCGCTCCATCCGTCGTGGACGGACTGGGTGTGGAGGCGCGGGCTTGACGCCGGCGAGATCCGCCCGCTCGACGCGCACGGGATTCATGCGTGGCGGTGCGTGCCTGACGTAGAGGCGCTGCAGGCCGCGCTTGGCCGCGCACTACGCGGACACCGGATTCCGGTGCCCGCCGAGGAACTGGCGAACGCCGCATGAGCGCGTGTTTCAACACTCGTGGCGACGAGGTGCGGCGTGCCGCGTCTTGAGTCGCTTGCGGTCGGCGGGTACTTCCCAACACCGCCCGAAGTGGTCGCCCACATCGGCGCGATGATCCGACCCGCCACGCACGGAGGCCGCGTCGCCGTGCGACTCATCGACCCATGCGCCGGTACGGGCGCGGCGCTGCAACAGCTCGCGGCCACGATCGGCGGCGAGACGTATGGCATCGAACTCGAAGCCGACCGCTACGAGGAGGCCGCGGGCGTCCTCGACCACGCGCTGCCCGGGAACGCACTGACGGCGAGGATCGGAGAGGCGGGCTTCTCCTGCCTCTTCCTGAATCCTCCCTACGACGTGGACCTGGATGCGCGCCGGCTGGAGCACACGTTCCTGACGGCGATGACGAAGGCGCTCCGCCCCGGCGGACTGCTGATCTACATCGTGCCACAGCGCCGGCTGGCGACCTCGGCACGCTACATCGCCGGTCACTACCGCGATCTGGACTGCTGGCGGTTCCCCGACGGACTCCATAAGCGGTTCGAGCAGGTCGTCCTCTTCGGGACGATGCGCGAGGCACCCGTCTCCGATGCGGCTGCGCGGGCGACCGTCGAGTCCTGGGCGTCGGGACCGCTCCCCGAGCTCCCCGTCGCCGGCACGATGAAGCAGCCACGCGCGTTGCCGGTGCTCCCCGCCGGTGACGTGCTGTTCACATCGTTCAACTTCGATCCGAGCGAGGCCGCGGCTGAGGCCCGGCGCTCAGGGGTCTGGACACACGCCTCGCTGACCGAACGGCTCTGGCCGCCCGAGCAGCGCAAGGTGCGGCCGCTGATGCCGTTGCGGCGCGGGCACCTCGCGGTGATGGTCGCGGCCGGCTTCCTCGACAGCGTCGTGCTTCATTCCGGGCAGCAACGTCTGCTCGTCAAAGGCCGCACGTACAAGGAGTCCATCTCGGTCTACTCGCCCGACCCCGAGGTCGAGGTGGAGCGCGAGGTGATGCGGACGTCGGTCGCGGTGCTCAACCTCCGCACGGGCGAGGTCGAGGTCATCGACACCGGCGCATCGGACACGCCCCGGTCGTGACGACGCTCCCGGAACTCCTCACCGAACACGGTGAGGCGATCACGCGCGCCGTGCTGCGCGCCCATCCGCCCGTCTACACGGCGCGCAACCGCGAGGAGTGGGGCTTCGATCTCACGAACCTGAAGCGCCGGCCGATGGGCGCTCAGGGCGACGCGATCCGCGCGGCGGCGGTCTCACTCCGCCAGCACCGCGGCACCAACGTCGTCGGAGAGATGGGCACCGGCAAGACGATGATCGGCGCGTCGGCGGCGTATGTCGCGGGCTTCCGGCGCGTCCTCGTGCTCTGCCCGCCGCACCTCACGCGCAAGTGGAAGCGCGAGGTCGAGGCCACGGTGCCGCTCGCCGAAGCGGTCATCGTGAGCACGATCAGCGACCTTCGACGGCTCCGTCGCGACCGTCGCTGGCCGCTGTTCGCGATCCTCTCGCGTGAGAAGGCGAAGCTCTCGTACCACTGGAAGCCCGCCGTGCTCATGCGGCCGGACTTGAGTGAAGGTCGCGCCGTGCGCGACGAACGCGGCGACATCGTGCGCCGCAACTGCTGTCCCGGCTGCTGGCAGACGGTCGTCGATGACGAGGGCATCCCCGTCGATCTCACCGAGCTGGCCCGGCGGAAACGCAGCTGCGACCGCTGCGGGACGCCGCTCTGGCAGGCCGACCGGAGCGGTCCGGCGCGCGTGCCGCTCGCGGACTTCATCAACCGGCACATGCCGGGTGCGTTCGACTTGCTGATCACGGACGAATCGCACGAATACAAAGCACGCGGCTCGGCGCAGGGCATCGCGGCGGGCACGCTCGCCGAGACCTGCGGCCGGACGCTCACGCTCACCGGCACGCTGATGGGTGGGTACGCATCCACTCTCTTCCATTTGCTGTGGCGGTTCTCGCCGGAGGTACGCGACGAGTTCGCGTACGGCGAGGAAGGCCGGTGGGTCTCCCGCTACGGCATCGTCGAACGCATCACGCGCAAGACCGGCGAAGACGACGTCATCGAGGAGGGACGTTCGAGCCGGCGGCGCGGCTACCGCACGCGCACGGTGGAGAAGCCTGGTGTCTCCCCGGCGATCTTGTTCCATCTGATTGCCAACACGGTCTTCATCCGCCTCGCGGATGTCGCCGAGAACCTCCCGGAGTACCGCGAGGAAGTTCGCCTGATCGGGATGGACCGCGGTGACGGCGACGGGCCGTCGCAGGCGACCGCGTACCGCAACCTCTCCGAGGATCTGCACGCAGCGGTGATGGCCGCGCTGGCGAGCGGCTCCCGCCGCCTGCTCGGCGCCTACCTCCAGGCGCTGCTCGCCTACCCCGACGCCTGCACCGCAGGCGAGGAGGTCATCGACCACTCCACCGGACAAGTGGTCGGTTCGGCCCCGGCATTGCCGGACGACCGGCTCTATCCGAAAGAGCAGGCGCTCGTCGACCTCGCCGTGGAGGAGCGGCGACAGGGGCGACGTGTGCTCGTGTACGTGACGCACACGGAGACGCGCGACATCACGCCTCGACTCGCACGAGTGCTGATCGACGCCGGGTTGCGTGTCTCGGTGCTGAAGTCGGACACTGTCGCGCCCGACCGCCGCGAGGAGTGGGTCGCGCGCCGTGTCCGCGACGGCGTGGACGTGCTGCTCGTCCACCCCCGGCTGGTGCAGACGGGCCTCGACCTGATCGACTTCCCGACTATCGTTTGGCACGAGGTCGAATACTCGGTCTACACGATGCGGCAGGCGAGCCGCCGGTCCTGGCGGATCGGGCAGCGTCTCGCGGTGCGCGTCATCTACCTCGCCTACCGCGCCACGCTTCAGGCGCAGGCGCTGTTGCTCGTCGCCCGCAAGCTCCAAGCATCGCTGATCGTCGAGGGCGAGATCGGAGACGGCGGCCTCGCGGCGCACGGGGCGGACGGCGACAACCTCACGCTGGAGCTCGCGCGCTCGCTCGCCGACGGTGGCGACGTCAACCAGGAGTCGGTTGAAGCACTCTTCGCGGACGCGCGCATGACCGCCGAAGCAGCAGCAGCGGCGCTCGACACTCGGGACTTCGCGCCCGAAGCCACGCCCGTCCTCGTCCGCGCTGGTGCGCCGTCGGGTGGCGACTGGATACCCGTCGCGGATCGATTTGATTCCGAGAACGGCGAGCAGATGCGTCTCCTGTGACGCTCACGACGCGCGGCGGGCGGGCGGCCCGAACCGGACGCCGCCCCGCGCTTCCTCCGACCGGGCGCAACGCGCCCACCCATCTCAGTCCAATGAGGAGAACAGCATGACTACGAAGACCGAACCCGCCGCCCAGCCGGGCGTCGAGGTGCTTATCCCGCTGAACAAGTTAAAGAAGTCCGCCGAGAACGCGCGCAAGATCCCGCATTCGCAGGCGGACATCGAGGCCCTCGCGGCGAGCATCGCCCACACCGATCTGCTCCAGAACCTCGTCGTCTATCCAGAGGCGAAGACGGACGGCACCCCGACCGGATGCTACCTCGTCGCGGCTGGTGAAGGCCGGAGGCTCGCACTGGAGCTCCGCGCGAAGCGGCGCGAGATCAAGCGGACCGACGCGGTCCGGTGCATCGTCCGCACGAAGGACGAGGCACTCGAGGTCAGCCTCGACGAGAACGTCACGCGCACCGACATGCACCCCGCCGATCAGTTCGAGGCGTTCCGCGCGTTGAACGAGGAGCGCGGATGGGGGGCCGAGGAGATCGCCGCACGCTTCGGCATATCGCCGGTGACGGTGCGCCAGCGGCTGCGGCTCGGCGCTATCAGTCCCCGCCTGATGCAGCTCTATCGAGACGGCGACCTCACGCTCGACCAACTGATCGCGTTCGCCGTCAGCGACGACCACGCGCGCCAGGAAGAGGTCTACGAGAACCTCGGCTGGAACAAAGAGCCGCGCGTGATTCGGGCGCGCATGATGGAGGCCCACGTCCCCCCGAACGACCCGCGCGCGATCCTCGTCGGCGTCCAAGCCTACGAGGCAGCGGGCGGTGTGGTCGTGCGCGACCTCTTCAGCGAGGAAGGCGGCGGCTACTTCGAGGACGCCGGACTCCTCGACCGTCTCGCACTGGAGCGGCTCAACGCCATCGCCGACGATGTGCGCGGTGAGGGCTGGAAGTGGGTCGAGGCCCAGCTCGACTTCCCGTACAGCCACGGCTTGCGGCGCGAGTATGCGCGACAAGTGCCGCTGTCGAAGGCGGATCAGAAGCGCTACGAGGCGCTGCGCCGCGAGTGGGATGACATCGCGGAGCAGTACGAAGGCGATGAGGACGTCCCGGACGAGGTGGAGACCCGCTTCAACGAGATCGAGGCGGCGATCGAGCAGTTCAACGAGCGCCAGCGCGTGTTCGACCCCGACGTCATCGCCCGGTGCGGTGTCTTCGTCTCGCTGGATCGCGAGGGCGACGCGCAGATCGATCGCGGGTTCGTCCGCGCGGAAGACATCCCCCAGGCGAAGCCGGATCGCCGTCCGCGCGACGAGGATGCGGAGATCCACGATGCGCGCGAGGACATGGACGACAGCGATGAACGGCGCGCCGATGATGACGAGGAGGAAGCCGACGGCCTCGGCAGGCCGCTATCGGACGCGCTCGTCCGGGATCTGACAGCCCACCGCACGCTGGCCCTTCGCCTCGTGTTGGGCGAGCAGCCAGCGATGGCATTGATCGCGATCACTCACGCGCTTGCGGCACAGACCTTCTACCACGCGACCGATGACAGCAGTTGTCTGGAGGTCCGCATGACGGCTTCGCCGCTGACCCATCACGCCGAAGGGATCGGCGAGACGGCGGGCGCGAAGGCACTGGAGGAGCGCCATCGGGCGTGGGCGGAGCGCGTCCCCCGGAACTCGGACGAGCTCTGGGACTTCGTGTCCGCACTCGGCGACGAGGAGCGGATGCGGCTGCTGGCTCACTGCGTGTCCGGGACCGTGAACGCGGTGCAGCAGCGGTGGGATACGAAGCGACGCTCACTCGCGCTGGCAGACGCGCTCGCCGACGCTATGTCGCTCGACATGGCCGCGTACTGGCAACCGACGGTAGACGGCTACCTCGGTCGAGTCACGAAGGCGCACATCGCGCAGGCGGTGCAGGAAGGCGTCTCCCACGAAGCCGCCGAGCGCATCACTGGCCTGAAGAAGCAACCGATGGCGAAGGCCGCCGAAGACCTTCTGGCGGGCACCGGCTGGCTTCCGTCGCTGCTGGGGCCGATGGCATCCCACCGCGATTCCGGAATCGACAGAGCCGCGTAAGAGGCAGGTCGGGCCCTGCGCACCTGGTCAACGAGTGCGCATCGGGCCCGAACCCCTTTCAGAGAGGGCAAGCGATCGCCAGAGTGAGTTGTCGCTCGGCAGTACTTAGGAGGAACTTGAGATGAATATCTACGGGCAATGCCTAGAACATACCGATCGCGAAGCCACGCACGCCGTGACATTCAAGGATGGTCGATTCGAAGCAGCAAACGATCGCTTTGGCGAAGACTCGATGACCGTCGCTCTGGCAGACATTGTCTTCTGCGAGGAGTGTGCCGTGATCGTGGCGTGTCTTGCGAACGCAAGGGCCACCGCCACGGGTGTCATCTGCGACACTTGCGGCGGGCCCGCGCTCTTTCATGTAAGCGGCAACGCCGACGGGGACAAATGCATTGGGCACGTTGAGAAGTACCGACGTGGCCGAATCGCGCAGTTCTACCGCGTCGAAAGGCTCTCGGCCGAGCCCGAAGCGGGGTCCTGATATCCGCTGCCGGTCGCGCAAAGACTCAGCAGTGGGCAGTCCTCGCACAGGGGGTCCCGTGGACGACAAACAGTCATCGATAGATCCAGGGCGGCGTATCCATACTCCTTGAACCCGACCTCCGGAGTCAGCCGATCAGCGAGCACTCGGAGCCAGCGCTTGCGCCGAGTCTCGCCGTTGTAGGGCACGCCAAGTAGCCGACACAGCATCCGCACAACGTTCGAGTCGATGATCACAGCACGCTCGCCGCTGTGAAGGGCTGCGGTCGCCGCAGCGACATATTCTCCGACGCCGGGCAATGCTCGTAATTCTTTCGCCGTTCGAGGTAGGTTGCCGTCGCACACACCTATTTCCCGAGCCAACGCGACGAAGAGTGGTTCACGCCACCGGAGCCCCAGCGGCGCGATCAGCGAGCGAAGACTGGCATCATCGGCAGTCCCGAAGGCCGCGGCGTCGGGGAAGGTTTCACGAATGCTCTCGAAGACCGGGCCGACCTGTTTTGCGCGTGTTCGTAGCAACAGGAACTCAGCTACGAGAGCCTGCCAGCGCGCGATTCCCGCCGCACGCCACGGGTAGGCCTCAAAATGTGTTCTTCCCCACGCAAGCAAACGGTGCTGGACTGCGAGTGCCCATTCGGAGGATCGCGCCGGGGACAGGTTCTTCTCGGGCATCAATCACATTGAAGCAGCCCGAGCGCCTTCGCGACGACTTCTGCAACGCGGCGCGCGAGGAGAGGCGGTACCGCATTCCCAACCTGCGTGTATTGCTTCGTGCGAGGTCCTTCGAAGAAGTAGTTGTCCGGGAACGTTTGGAGGCGGGCGGCCTCACGAACCGTTAGGCTGCGGCATTGCAGCGGATCGGGATGGATGTAGTAGTGCCCGTCCTTCGAGATGTGCGAGGTGATGGTCGTTGAAGGTCGCCCGGCCACTTGGACTCGGAATCGATCTGAGAAGAGGTTGCCCGCAAGCGCCTCCTGAACATTTTCGTGTCGGGGCAGCAAGCCTTGCGGGAGATCGGCGAGTTGCGGTGAACGTTTCTCTGCCCGACCGAACGTCGACGCGAAGAGATAGCGCGTCAGATCGTCCCGCATGTGGCCACGCGTTTCATGATTCAGCACCCCTTGGAGGTTGGCATCGACGAACCAGGACGGCTCGTAGAGGGGCGCAGAACGGGTCGTCGGAACGAAGCGGCCCCCTCGCTTGTCTACGGGGGTACGGACGTTCGCGCGAACCCGTTCGAGTTCGTCGGCCATCCCCTCAGTAAGTGCCCGCGTACTTCGCAGCAGGCGAGTCGCCGCGGATCGAATTGTCTGCTCCCAGGCAGAATCCGAATCGCTCTCGCGACTCAAGCCAGAGCGCAACGAAGGCATTCCGTGGAGCACTTTCGTGAGCGGCGTGCTTCCGCCCGCCGCCTTCAGTAGCGGCCCGAATGCCCGCCGGGCCCTCTCAACTCGATCGCTGCGAATCCCCACGATGATCACGCGATGACGAGCTTGCGGTAGACCGAGTTCCTCGGTACGCAACAAGAAGTCCTCGGCGGCAGGCTCATCACCGAGGGCGAGGTGTGGTCGCTTTGGCTCGCCGAGAGGGAACAGTGTGTATTCGACGTTCCTGTGTCTCGGACTGAAGTCGGAAAGCGCCCGCCCCGGCTGTCGAAGATCCGATCTGATCTGGCTAAAAATCTGCTCACCGTCGTGCGTCGACGAAAGGAGCCCCTTCACATTTTCTAGGACGAAGGCCGCGGGGGCATGATCCGCAAGGATCTTCAGATACTCCCGGTACAGAAAATGCCGTCGATCGGACTCGAACTCCGCTCCCTGCACGCGCCTCATCCTCGAGCGGCCAACAAGTGAGTACGCTTGGCAGGGTGGCCCGCCGATCAGTACCGCTTCGCCCGTGTCACACTCGTTCCCAAGTGCCTCGTCGACTCGATCCCGAACTGCCGAGTGTTTCGCGACACCCAGCTCGGCTCGCCAGGCCTCACGGCTGGCTTTCTCCCATTCGCCAGGATGCTTCGCTTGAAGCTCGGAGAGCGGAATCTCCCCGCGCACGTATTCGTAGTAGGTCGTCGGCACAAATCCGACCGCGAACTGCCTGAAAAACGCTCGCAGTCGCAACGTCTCGTGCGCCGTTTCTTCCATCTCTACGGAGATCGCGATTCGGAAGAGATCGTCTTCGAGCGCGCTGAATCCCTCACCCAACCCACCTGGCCCCGCGAAGAGGTCAATGACAGGGACACGAGGCCCGGACACCGATGGCCGAGCGCCGTTCACAGGAAACCGAGTCGTTTCGCTTCGTCAAGCAGCACCACGCCCTGTCTGGCCTGCTTGATCGACGGAGGCCGGCCGGTGGTTGCGAGTCGGCCTAGGCTGTATGCGAGTCCCCGCTGCCAAGGCTGGAGGTTACTCGTCTCCTTCGCCCAGTTGGAGACACGGAACCAGACGTCCGCATCGACCTCCGACGCCCTGCGGACGATCTCTTCTTCTTCTGGCGTGGAGGTTGCCGCACCGCGATCGATCCTAGCGGCGGGCTCGCTCCCTCCGCCCAACGGGATGAGTTCAGCCGCGAGCGCCCGAGACGGCTGCCACGCCAGTTCCTCGACACGCTTCCAACAGTCGATCTTCTTCGACCATTCTCCAATGTTTCGCACCGTTCCAGACGGCGTGCTAATCACTCCGAACACGAGGCGCGATATCTCGGTGATCGCCTCTGCCGTCGCATCGGTCAAACGCTGGGCGCGCCAGATTGCGCCGAGATCAAGCCGATGCCCCGTCGCGTGGACGAGCTTCGCAATGGAATACGTGACTATGTTCGCGCGATAGCCGCCGAAGTTCTCGGCAGAGACGAGTTTCTCGGCGGTTCGAAAGAGAATAGCCTTCGCCACGAGTCGTTCGAAGTACGCTGCGTCTGTCCCTCTTGGTCGCTCGGCAAGACGAAGCATGAACTCCCGAAAGTTCTTCTCGGCACCGAGCGACACCACATGCGGCAGTTGCTCCCAGCTGTGCTCGAACTTCGCGAGGTCGGTCTTCGTGATCTTCTGCGACGTCGGATTCATGGTCTTGAACTGGCGTTGCTGTGCTGGAGTGCCGGAACGCGCGAGAGCATCCGGGTACTGGCCCCTCGCGCGCTCGTAGAACCAGTGGGTCTGCCGCTGTGTCCCGTCGGCTGCGGGCGCCCAGATGGAGCGCGACAATGCCTCCACCGCGATGTGGAAGGGGTCATTCGCCGAGAAGTCGGCGCCCGTGACTTTGTTCTGGGTATTCGAATACTGTGAGATGTGAGGAACGAGTTCGTCGATGGTTTCGGGACCGACAACCGTCAGCTTCGCCTGAACCGCAATGCGAGACAGATCGGCCTTGTCTCGTCGCTTTGCGGCGTGGAGAGAGGCGGTCGTCTGCCCACCATTGACGATTTGCAGGTCGTCGATGCGAGCGAGCGCCGGCGCACCTTCCGCTGACCGGACCAGAGTTACGGAGCCAGCCGTAGCGGAGATGCCGTTGTTGTACGCGAGAAATCGATCCGGCTGTTTCAGGATCGTGTCCCTGATCCCGCGGTTGACGGCGCCGCGAGCCTGCAAGAACGATCGCACGTTCCGTTCGAGAAGTCGGGCACCGAAGTCGGTGTATAGATCCGCGAGAAAATCCGCCGGTATGACGAGGAGGTACACGTCATGGTTATCCGCGGAGGGGCCTCGAAGGCAAGGTAGAGGGGCCCCGATGCGCTCGATCACGTCGATACTGATGGGTTCGCGTTCGAGGCCAGAAGTATCGAGCCGGAACAGCCGCTCGAGATCCCAGATGTGATGCGTTACGGGAATCCCGTTGATCTCAGTATTCGGAACGAGTGGCTGCCGAGCGCGCGCATCGCTGAAGAGATAGAGGCGCACTGACTCGAGATGCTGCCAGTTCGCCTCGATGAGATCGGCCAGTTCGAAGGCAGGCGAGCTCTCCTCGAGCCGTTCGGCATAACCCTCCAGGCAGCGTTGGACGAAAGTGGTGAGCCGGCGGAACGAGTTCTGGACCTGCGTGTCGGTGAGGCTCTCGGGAGGACTCGCGCCTCGATAGTCCGTGACGAACAGGTGAAACACGCTGTCCTCGAGCGCGTAGCCACTGACCTCCACCCCTCGCGCCTGGTGAAAACACACCTCGCCGTCGCTGAACTCTCCCGCTTCGGCGAGCCGCTCGGCCACAAGCTGCGTGAATGCCTCCAGTCGCAGTCCGCCGTCGACATCAGTGTCCGCGGCCGCGAGGGTTTCTTGCAGCAGGCGCTCCGCGTACTCCTCGATCTCCACTAGCTCTGTCTCCCCGCCGCCAATATCGCCGCATTCACCTCGGCAAGGGTGCGCCGCCACGGCTCGCAGGCTGAGAGGGCGAGCCTGTACGTCACGCTCCCAACGCCCACTGGCAGGTCTGGCTCGATGACTCGCGGGAAGCCCTCCTCAACTTCGTATGCCGCAACCTCCCGGATCACGTACGCGGGTGCGTCGTATCGTGCTGAATGCTGGTCGAGATATCCGTACCGCAGCAATTTGTCGCGGAAGATGGCTGCCGCTTCGGGCCCAAGCGAACTCCGGAGGGTCGCTACGGCCTGATTCAGCGTTCCCCCCGTGCCACCGCGCAGGACCTCGAGCTTCAGTGCAACGAGATAGAGCGCGGCAAGCCCTTCGGCGTTCAGTTGCGCCTCGTTCGTGATCGTGACGGCCGTAGGTTCATCACCCCGAGTCGTCTTTACCTCGATGCCAAGCCCATGTACGAGCACATCGCGATCTTCATGGTCCGGTCCGCGCCAGGCTTCCATCGCGCGGTCGCCCGCAATCGGAAGAATCATCTCAGTGACGACCCACAGCTCACCGAAGAGTGCCTGCGCCTCGACGGATGAGAGCCCGGTGTCACCCGCCGCGAGGAGACGGCGCCAGTATGCGAACCGCTCCGCGAGAGCCCTGACTCCATCGCGATCATTCTCGGCTTCGGCAACGGCAGAGACGACGTCATCACAGAACGGAGTGAACACCGCTGCCATCTCGGGGACTGTTAGAACGATCCGCAACTCGATCTCACCGGGATCGCCGGGTTCCTGAGTCGTGCGCAGTGCGCCCGTATTCGGCAGGACGGTGTCGCCAACGGCATCTGTTGATACGACGAGCGCCAACACACGCTCCCGTCCAGGATACGCAATGCCGAGGAACAGGTTCCGCTTGCTGTCCTCCCGCACCCTGCGCTTTACGAGCCCGGCACCCCGAGGCGGTTCGGCAGCAAGCACGCTCCACAGCGCTTCGTCGATCACCTCAGCGCTCACTCTTCGTCATCGTCGTCGCCCACACCGAACAACTCATCGAGGAAGCGCTGGTTGACGACGTAGTCCATCGCGGGCGCGTCAGGACTCGCCGGGAAACTCACCGCGAAGCCAACCAGGGGCTCGTCGGTGAGGTTCTTGCCAAGCTTCGCCGCAGCCTCCCGATCGTCCTGAGCAGGTGGGGTGAGCGGATAGATGAGCAGGAGGCCCCTCTCGGCCGGTCGCGCGTGGCGGATGACGGGCCCGGAGGGAATCTTGGGTTCGCTACGCCGCCGTCCCGGATCCTTTCGGTACGCTTCGCGACTCGCCTCCAGCAACTCGGACATCTCCGCCGACGAGAAGTCGATCGTCTCGTCGCTGGGGCTGAGGATGCGCCGGATTCGGTAAACTCCCGTTGTTCGCAGCGTGTCCACCGCTCCGTTGTCGTCGAGGAGACGCCTTGTGGTCAGCTCTATGGGATGTCCTCCGATCGTTGTCGGGCTGCCAGGGTTCGACATCAGCGCGACGGTCCAGTCGGTCAGCTCACCATGCTGGAGGCGGTCGCGAACGTAGCGGGCGATGGTCTGTGCGTTCACCTTGTACGCGGAGTCGGCGGTGATGAACGGCGCGAAGAACCGGTCCGCGATCATGTCGCCGGGAACACCGTGCCACACGATGTTCTTGTTGCTGTCCTCGGTCGACCCGTAGTTGCCACTCAGCTCGACCACGAATCGATCGACCACGCCGAGATTGCTCTTCGCGGTGACAGCATCGGCCAGGAGGACGGTCGTCTCGGAGATCGCCCCTGCGAATCCGACTCTGAGCCCCGTCCCCGCTCTCATCTTGTTCGCAGCCGTGACAAGCATTCCTTCGACGCTATTCTGAACTTTCAGACCGTACTCGCTCGGAGTGAGATGTCGTGATGCCATCTCCTCGAACTCGCCAATGAGCTCCTCGTTTGCCACGCTGACCTGGCGATATGCGTTCCAGAGCCGATCCGACGTCCAGAGTCGGCACAGGTCCTCATAGCCGGGCCGATACCCGAACCAGCGTCCCATCTGCAGCAGCGTGTCGAACGCCTTACTCGCCCGGAGGTAGTAGCTCACTGACAGGCCGTCGAGCGTCAAGCCACGAGACAGCTTGTCGCCGCCGATGGCGATGACGTTGAGCCCGGACGCGCGTTGCTCGAAGTAGTCTAGAGCGTCCTTCGCGGTCCCGTTGATCGTCTTCACGACGATTGGATCGACGGCGCTGGTCAGGAGCGGTTCGATCTGCGACCACAGCAAAGGTGGCTGATCATCGGCAGGCATAGCAGCCGTTGTTGGAGCAAAGTCCCGATCCCAGAGCTCTTTGAGCTCTCCCCTGACACTCGGACCATTCCCATCGCCGAACTTGATCCGAGACTTCAGCAACTCGAGCTCGTCGGCCACCTGAAGCCGCACGGCGTCCTGGACCGAAGTGAACCGTGTCACATGGATCAGCATCGAGTTGTGCGCACGAGTCTCGCCTCGGGCCATCCGCGCAGCGCGCGTCAGGACGAACGACCGCATGGCGGTGCGGATACTCAGGGGCAGCGGGCCGGGGACGTGACCGTTCTTGTGTCGGTCGGGAAGCCACGCCTCCGAGTCGTCGACTTCGCGATACAGCGGTAGAGGTGACTCATCGGGGTCGGT
>QZJI01000016.1 GCA_003599735.1 Dehalococcoidia bacterium
CGCGCGGGGCGGGCTCGTGCTCGTCGTCATGGGGCTCCAGATGAGCGAACTTTTGCACCTGCCCTACCTCAATCGCACGTTCCAGGTCCGCGTCTAACGCCGCCCGCGAGCGCGCCGCCCGCGCTACGATTTCGGCATGGATGCCGACCACGGTCTCGACCTCGAAGCGATCTTCCGCGTGATCGATGAAGCACCGGTGTTCGTCGTGCGCTTCTCGCTCATTGAGCAGCGTCTGCTGGTAGATGCGCGGCCAGGGGCGGACGGCCAGCCGTTCATCGAAATCGTTCCCCCGGTGAACGGCGCCGCGGAGCGCTACCGCTACCTCCAGAAGGTGCGCCCGGAGGTCCCGCTGCCGGAGCAGATCACCGTCTTTTTTTGGCCGCGTGCCCTCCAGGTCATGCGTGACCTCGGCGTCTGCGGGCGGATCGAGGCCCGCGTGGCGCGCGAGGGCGGCGACGCGGCTGTTGAACGCGCGCGGCGCGTCTTCCGCGAGGCGGAACGGCTGGAGCGCGCGGACGTCGTCGCGGCCATCCGCGGCGGCGAGGGGTACGAGACAGTGTGGGAGCGCCCCCGCGCGTAGCTTTGCCCCGCCCCGGCGGAACGTGACGTGGCCCTCTGTTACCCTCGCCTCGCGACCTGACGAGGATCTCATGCCACGCGTCATCGACCTGCGTTCCGACACCGTGACGCGCCCGACACCCGGGATGCGCGATGCTATGGCGCGCGCCGAGGTGGGCGACGACCTGATGGGCGACGACCCCACCACCCGTGCGCTGGAAGAGGCCGCCGCCGCGCGCGTCGGCAAAGAAGCCGGGCTCTTCGTGCCGAGCGGGACGATGGGAAACTTGGTCGCGCTACTGACGCATTGCGTCGAGCGCGGGGATGAGGCGATCGCCGGCTCCGAGTCGCACATTTGCAACCACGAGGGGATGGGCTCGAGCGCCCTCGGCGGGATACCGGTGCGAGTCGCACAGAATGACGTGCGCGGCTACATGCAGCCTGCCGAATTGAAGGCGCTGGCCCGTCCGTGGCCGCGCACTGTCCTTGCCTGCATCGAGAACACGCACAACCGCTGCGGGGGCGCGGCACTGACCGTGACCGAGATGCGGGACATGACGCGTGCCGCCCATGAGGCGGGCCTGCGCGTGCATGTCGATGGCGCGCGCATCTTCAATGCCGCCGCGGCGCTGGAGACAGAGCCCGCTACGCTCGTCGCCGACGCCGACACCGTGCAGTTCTGTTTCTCCAAAGGTCTCGGCGCGCCGGTCGGTTCCATCCTCACTGGCCCACGCGACTTCATCGATCGCGCACGCCTGATCCGCCGCATGGCCGGCGGGTCCATGCGCCAGTCCGGCGTGGTCGCCGCCGCCGCGCTCTACGCGCTTGAGCATCACGTCGAGCGGCTGTCTGAGGACCACGCCAATGCCCGGCGCCTCGCGGCGGCGGTGGCCGAGATGCCGCATGTCCGGATGGATCCGGCCGGGACCGATACGAACATCGTCTTCTTCGACCTCGTCGGGGTGGACGGGCCAGAGTTCCGCAAGCGGCTCGCGGCAGAGGGCGTCCTCTGTTCGGGCACTTCGCCCTCGCGCATCCGCATGGTGACCCACCTGGACGTCAGCGCGACGGACATCGAGGATGCCATCCCGCTGATCGCGCGCGTGCTTGAGGGGCTTCCTGCCGCGTGACCCGCCTGTCTCGCCTGCTCTCCTGTGCATTCCTTGTGGTGACGGTCGCTCTCGCGGGCTGCGATGGCGCGACGCCGCGCGGGAAGACGGAGGATGTCGTGGCGCAGATCCCGTTCGCACCGGGCGAGCGGCTAATCTACGCGATCCGGGACGCGGCAGGCACGCGTCTTGGTACCGGGACGCTCACCGTGGTGGAGCGGGACGGGCATCTCGCGCTGCGTCAGACCTACGAAGAAACAGCGCCACCCTCTGGTCTGCCGCCCAGCACCGACGGCGGTTCCGTCGATGTGGACGCGAAGACATTGCGTCCGCTTGCGGGCACGCGTCAGATCGCGCGGCGCGAAGGCGACATCGCGCCGGTGGATGGCTACACATGGACGTACGGCGAGGTCAGCGGGAAGGACGTGTTGCGCAGCACCGCGATCAGGTACGGGAAATCGCCGTCTCTGAAGGAGATCACGTTGCGCGACCACTACTACGACAACGAGACCTCGCTCTGGCTCTGGCGCACGCTGGACTTCGCGGAAGGCTACAACCGCTTCTATGTCTCTGCGAACGCCGTGGAACAAGAACAACAGACCGTGAACCTCAGCATCCCCCAGCGCGAGACAATCAACGTGCCTGCGGGGACATTTGAGGCGTGGCGGCTGATCTTCCGCAGCGGCCGCGCGGTGCGCACGGCCTGGGTCAATGTGGACGCTCCGCACGAGGTCGTACGGTGGGACAACGGGGACGTTATCTTCGAGCTGGAGTCGTCCGGCAAGCGGTAACGTCCTACGAGCCAGACCACAGGCATCCCGTCTTCGCCGCGCGCGCCTGCTCTTCGAGGGCGATCAACGCGGTACGCTGTGAGCCATCCTCGCGCCACGCCAACGCCAGCCCTTCGCGCACGAGCGCCGCATCGATTGACTTTCCGCCCGCGGTGTAGACATAGCGCAGTTCGCGCTTAAACGAGTCCTGCAGGCGTGTGTCCGGGATCAGCTGCACCTGCAATCCAGCGAGGGTGCGTGTGCGCTCCGTCGCCTCTCTGAAGCAGCGGTCGCCACGCTCGGGCGTGTCAACGCCGTAGAGGCGTACCCGCAACTCCGTTTCGGCCGCACGGACGTCGATGGTGTCTCCGTCGACAATCTTCACCACGTCGACCAGCACCGCGCCGGGGAGCAGCGTGATCCCGGTCGGCGGTGTGCTGGTGGCTGTTGAGTTGGACGGGGCTCCTTGGTCAACCTGCTGGAGGCCCGCCATAACGAGTGAGATCAACGCCACGAGCGAGGCGAGGACGAAGAACACCTTCGAGAGCGACTGCTGACGCATTGCATCGCGCGGGGACAACGTCAGGCGCTGCGGGCGACGTCGCGCGGGTCGGGTGCGCCCGCCGCCCTTACTGTTAAGCGGCGGGAGGTCAGACATCCGCCGATGCCTTCGTTGGGCCGAGCCTAACGAACCCTTCCGTCAGCAGGTCAGAGATATCACCCCACGCGGTGCGAGCCGTGGCAAGTGCGGCGTGGAATGGCTCGACTTCGCCCGCGACGAGGGCGACCACGCCACCCGCGCGATAGCGGTCGCGTTCTTCGAACGTGGGTCCAGCGGCCGCGTGTCCGGGGAGCGCGTCCACGGCGTGGACGAGATCTCGGATCTGCCATTCGTACAGGGTGTCCGAGTCGCGCACCGCAAAGACCCAGAGCGCGTCGACAGCCCTTGGTGGTGGGGCGTCTGTCTCCACGCCGGCGCTCCACATGCCCTTGATGCATGGGGCGAGGCCGCGCATCACGAACGCCATATGCGGCGGCGAGGCGGCGAATGGCTCCAGCGCCGCGCGCCCATCCAACCAAGTGACGGCGACGACGAGGCCCGCGTCCGCACCGCAGAGGACACGTCGCGCACCAGGGGCGCCGTCCATCGCGCGTGCGAGTTCGAGGGCTTGGGTCACGGCCTCAATGGGCGCGTCGGGCCGCACCGTCGCGCAGACGACATGGACGACACGCGGTCCGGTAGGCGGTTCGGTCATGTGGATAACTGTAGGGCGGGGAGGCGGTCTGAACTGTGCAGGTGGGTGTCGTTAAGAGACATAAATATCACTATGCGGCGGTATACTCGCTGCCCATGACGCCTGCTCGCGCATCGACCGCTGCACCAGCTGTTGCCTCTTCGCCTGCGGCGGGGGAGGGCGGCGCACGACCGCTGCTAGTGCTCCTCGACTCGCACGGGATCATTTTCCGGTCGTATTTCGCGCTGCGGGATGTGCTCACGGTGAGACACACAGGCGAGCCGATCGCGGCGGTCTTCGGTTACGCGAACACACTGCTTTCCGTGCTGACTGAACTGCACCCGACGTATGTCATCGCCGCGTGGGACGCCTCCGAACAGACCTTCCGCAAGGAGAAGGACGAGCGATACAAGGCGCACCGCGAGGCTGTCCCGGACGACCTGATTCCGCAGTTCGGTCGCGTGCGTTCGATGCTGGACGCGTTTCGCATCCCCGTTGTCGAAAAGGCGGGCTACGAAGCGGACGACGTCCTCGGGACACTGGCGGCTCAGGCGCACGAACGTGGGTTGGATGTGGTCATCGTGACGCTGGACACGGACATCGTGCAGCTGGTGCAGCCGGGCGTGCGGGTCTGGATGTACCGCCCATACCAACGTGACTACGTGATGTACGACACCGAGGCGGTCCTCGGACGGTGGGGATTCGAGCCGGAGCGGATGGTCGACTACAAGGCGCTGACGGGTGACACCTCGGACAACATTCCCGGGGTGAAGGGGATTGGCGAGAAGGGTGCCAAGGCGCTCATCGCCCAGTACGGCACCATCGATGAGATGCTGGCGCACATCGAAGAGATCGAACCGAAGCGGACGCGCACCGCGCTTGAACAGGGCGCCGCCGACGCGATTCACTCGCGCGAGATGGCGACCATCGTGCGCGATGTACCCGACGTCACGCTCGACCTCGATGCCGCGCTTCTGCGTGACTACGACCGAGGACGCGTCGAGGAGTTGTTTCGCGAACTCGAATTCCGTTCGCTGATCCCCCGACTCCCGGCCGGGCGGCTCATCGACGCGCCGGTGGAGGACGAGGTCCCGCCGACCGGGTCGCCTCCCGCCCCCGCCATCGAAGGGACGTATGAGATTGTGCGCGACGCCGCTGGGCTGGCACGCGTCGTCACCGCGGTGCGCGCTTCACGGAACATGGCGATTGAGGTGATCGCGGACGCGAGCCACCCGATGCGCGCGGCGGACACGCTGGTCGGTATCGCAATCAGTCCGGCTGGAGGCGTCGCCTTCTACGCCCCGTTTGGACATCATGCGTCGGGCCAGGGATCGTTGATGGGCGACGGCCCGAGCGCCCCCGCGCAGCTGGAGCGCGCGCAGGTGTTTGAGGCGCTTGCCCCACTCTTCGTCGACCCCTCGATCCGCCGGGCGGGACACGACGTGAAGTTCGCGGCGATCGCGCTGGCGGAGGCTGACCCCCGGCTCGAGATCCGCGGCATCGACTTCGACACACAGGTCGCCGCGTACCTCCTTGGCGACTCCAACATGTCGCTGGCGAGGGTGGCGCACACGCGTCTGGAGATGGAACTCCCTGAGCCCGAGACAGTCATCGGGAAGGGCGCGAAGGCGATCGAGTTCTCAGCGGCGTCGGTCGAGGCAGTCGGCGCGTACGCAACCGCGAATGTGGATGCCGTCCAGCGAGCCACTCGGGTCCTGCGCGCGGAACTCGAGCGCGACCACCTCGACGGTGTGTTCCGCGACATCGACCTGCCGCATGTGTCAGTGCTGGCGCGTATGGAGCGATTCGGCGTCGCGCTCGACATCGATGTGTTGCACGAGATGGAGCGTGACCTCTCAGGCCGCATCACGATGGCCGAACGCGCGGTGTACGACGCTGTGGGGCACGAGGTGAAGATCGGATCGCCGCTTGAGCTTTCCGCGTTGCTGTTCGAGGAACTTGGCCTCCCGAAGACACGCAAGACTAAGACGGGATACACAACGGACGCTGACGCGTTGGAGCCGCTGCGGCCGTTGCATCCCGTCGTCGATGCGATTTTGAACTGGCGCGAATTGACGAAGATCAAATCGACGTACGTGGACACGCTGCCGTCGCAGGTGAACCCGCGGACAGGGCGCGTGCATTCGGTGTTCTCGCAGGTGACGGCGGCAACCGGCCGGCTTTCATCGAACGACCCGAACCTGCAGAACATCCCCGTCCGCACGGAGGCTGGCAACCTGGTGCGCCGAGCCTTCGTCGCGCGCGACTGTGGCGACGATCCGGTACTGCTTTCTGTTGACTATTCCCAGATTGAACTGCGAGTCCTCGCGCATATTGCCAAGGACGAGGAGTTGCGGGCGGCGTTCCTCGCGAAGAAGGACATCCACCGCTCGACAGCGGCGCGCGTGTTCAAGAAACCGGAGTCCGAGGTCACCTCGGAGGACCGCAGGCGCGCCAAGGTTTTCAACTTCGGCGTGCTATACGGCCTGACCGCCTTTGGTATGTCGACTCGCGAGGGCATCCCGCGTGACGAGGCGGAGGCGTTCATCGCCGGCTACTTCGCCGCGTATCCGAGCGTGAAGGAATGGCGTGAGTCGACCGTCGAGGAGGCGCGCAGTCGTGGTTATGCCGAGACGCTCACGGGCCGGCGTCGCTACATTCCGGAACTGCGCTCGCAGAATCGAGTGGTGCGCCAGGCCGCGGAACGCATGGCGATGAACATGCCGATCCAGGGCACGGCGAGCGACATCATCAAGATCGCGATGAACCGCATCGACCTCGAACTGGCGACGCGCCGCGAGCGGGGTGCTCGGGCTCGCATGATTCTCCAGGTCCACGACGAACTGATCTTCGAACTCCCGCGCGCTGAGCTCGACGAGGTCCGCGAGGTTGCGCACCGGCTGATGCCGTCGATCGAGCTAGTGGTGCCGCTCGACCTCGAGGAGAAGGTGGGCACGAACTGGGGCGCACTCGAATAAGGCTGTGGGGTGGGTGCAACGTGCCTGAATTGCCCGAGGTCGAAACGATCCGCCGCGACCTCACGCCGTTGCTTGTCGGCCGTCGCGTTGCCCGCGTCCGCATCCACGCGGGCGGCGAACGCCTCGCGGTGACCGATCCGCCGAGGACGCTCGAACGGCGCCTGCAGGGGAGGGGAGTGGTCGCGATCGGCCGCCAGGGGAAGTACCTGCTACTCCGACTGGATGACGGGCTGACCTGGGTCATTCATCTCCGGATGACCGGCTCGATCGTCCATGCGCTTGCCGATGCGCCCCCAGGCCGGTTTGAACGTGCCCGAATCGACCTCGACGACGGTGCCACGCTGCGCTTTAACGACCTCCGCAAGTTCGGGACGTGGCACCTCGTTGAGGACGCTGCCGAGGCGATGCCGCACAGCGGCCCGGACGCGTTATCCGAGGCATTTACCCCGGAGTGGCTGCTCTCGCGGCTTCGAGGCCGCCAGACTTCAGTTAAAGCTGTCTTGCTGGATCAGTCGGTTTGCGCCGGTGTCGGCAACATCTACGCCGACGAGGCGTGCTGGATCGCCTCAATCGACCCGCGTACCGAGGCGTCGCGGGTTGGTCTGACACGCGCGAAGCGGCTCCACGCGGCCGTGCTGGAGACACTGCGCGCTTCGCTGGCGGACCGCGGCTCTTCGTTCAGCGACTATCGCGATGGCCTTGGCGCGGAGGGCCTCCATCATGTTCGAGTCCACGTCTTTCGCCGTGAAGGCCAGCCGTGTGAGCGCTGTGGCGCCGCCATCCTCAAAGCTCGGGTTGCTGGCCGGGGTACCCACTTCTGCCCCCGTTGCCAGCGGAAATAGCCTTCCAGATTGTTTGTTAGACATAACAGAGATAGTGCGAAGTTGAGTCGGTAGGAGGACTCCGGAGCCTGGCCTGTCACCCCCGCTAGCAAGCGGAGAGACCCCATGGCGAAGCGCCCGCAGATCTACAACCGCCTCGGCCTGAAGGCCGTCAGCGCCGACAACACCGTCACCCTACGGCCCGATCCCCCTCATCAAGCGCGCGCAGCTGCGGCTCGACGGCTCCACCGTCCCGTTGTCGTGGATCAAAACCAGCGCGCGTCCCGCACTCAGCGCCCGGTGTACGTGAATCTCAACGGCACAGCACACTGGAGAATCCTAACTGACGCGACAGGTGAATTTGGATGATTAAGTTACGTCGAATTAGCAATGATGCGATGCTCGTGGCTTTATGCCTATCTGACACGGTATTGAGATCACGAGCCGCCCCGGAGGTGCTTCAGCACCTGCTCCCCGTGGCCTTCGGCGGTGGCCCGTTTCCAGACCTTCGTCAACCGCCCGTCCGGGCCAATGACGAAGGTTGAGCGGGTCATCCCGATGCTGTGCTTGCCGTACAGCACCTTGTCGCCCCAGGAGCCGTAGGCGATCGCGACCTTCGCGTCTGCATCGACGAGCAGCGGGAATGGCAGCCCGTAGTGGGCGGCGAACTTCTGGTGGGAGGCCGCATCGTCCGTAGAGACGCCGAGGACCACCGCCCCAGTCGCCAGAATCTCGCCGTGGTGGTCCCGGAAGGAGCAGGCCTCTTTGACGCAGCCGGGTGTCTCGTCCTTCGGGTAGAAGTAGAGGACGACCGTCTTGCCCCGGTAGTCGGCAAGGCGGTGAGTCTTTCCATCCTGATCCTTCAGGGTGAACGCGGGTGCCTGTTCTCCTGTCTCCAGCGTCACTGTCATGGTGGGCCTCCCCTGCCTGCGAGCCGTTGATGAGATACGCAGCATGCCACCGCCGGGCGACGGCGCGCGAGGTCGGCGCTATGTTCGCTATGTTGGGGCACGCCTCGCGGGGAATCGAGGCACCAGTGAATGAGGGAACGATGACCACTGCCGTCGAACCGGCCCACCAGACTGCGACCATGAACGGCCTGCTTTTGCATTATGTCGAATACCCCTCCCCTCGCGTCAGCGCGCCGGTGATGCTGTTTCTCCACGGCCTCACAAGCGTCTGGGGCTCGTGGCGTCGCGTCGCGGAGCATTTCGCCGCTGACTACCATGTCTACCTGCTCGAACAGCGCGGGCACGGCGACTCGGAGTGGGCGCCCGCCGACCGGTATCGCACGGAGGACTACCTCGCCGACCTTGAGGTGTTTGTAGACCAGATGGGGTTCCAGCGGCTCATCCTGGTGGGCCAGTCGATGGGCGGACACCACACCATCGCGTACACGGCAAAGCACCCGGATCGCATCATCTCCGCGCTCGCGAATGACATCCCTCCCGCGCTGAACCTCGACGTACCCGACCGCCTGGCGAATCAAGAAAAGCAATACCCCGGCGGGAAGCACCGCGTCTTTGCGACGCCGGCGGAATGGACAGAGACGCGCCGCCCAACGGCGCCGCTGACGCCAGAATGGGCGCATGCACTCATGGAGCGCGAGGCCCTGAAGCAGGTTCCCGGCGGCTGGTCACCGAAACACGACCCGAATGCCCCGATGCACTGGCAGCCCGCCGACCTCTGGGATGCCGCACGGACGATCACGCGGCCGATCTTTTTCATCCGAGGTGGGCGATCGCAGGTGCTGTCCGCGCAAGCGCTCCAGGACATGGACATGGCGATTCCGACGGCGCGCTCCGTGACGCTGGAGAAAGCCGGCCATTCGACGTACCACGACATGGAGCGCGAATGGATCACCATCGCCTCCGCGTTCTTCGCGGCACACGCGTCCGCGTAACAGGCAGGCGAGGGTAAACCCATGGCATGGAGCGGATCGAGGCCGGGCGGTGCGCCCGCGGTCGGCGGCTCGCGCTGGGGTGCGCTCTCGTCCGGGCCCTTCCGTCTCTACTGGGTCGCGATGTTCTCACGTGTCTTTGGTTTGCAGTTCCGCTTCATCGGCACGGGCTGGCTCGTCGCCTCGAAGGACGGGCTCGACATGGACCCGCTCTGGATCGGGATCGTCGCCATATCCTCGGCGGTCCCTACCATCGTGCTCAGTGTCCCGGCGGGCATCCTGGCGGACCGGTACGAGCACCGAAAGATCCTGTTCTGGTCGCAGAGCCTGACGGCCGTCTCCAGTTTCGCACTTGCGCTTGCGGTCATCGGCGGCGTTGTGAACATCTGGATGGTGATCGCGTGGGGCGTCTTCACCGGCGCCCTGGCGGCACTGGCCAACCCTGCCTATAGCGCGATTCTGCCGAGGTTGATCGATATGCGTTCGATGGCGAGCGCGGTGGCGATGGTGTCCACGGTGTGGAACACGATGCGGGTGGTGGGGCCCGCGGCGGCCGGGGTGCTGATCGCGGTCATCGGCATCGGCCAGGCGTTTTTTGTGACGGCGGCCGGGTTCGCCCTTTCCACCCTCCTACTGCAGATGGTCACGTTGAAGCCGGTCGCACCTCGGCCGGCCGGACCGGACGGCGGAATGCTCGAAGGCATCCGGCACATCGCGCGGGAGCCGATTTTCCTCGCGACGATCGGGCTGTCCTTCTTCACATCGGTATTTGGTGGGTCGTATCAGGCCCTGCTGCCGATCTTCGCTGATGACATCCTCAAGGTCGGACCGACCGGGTTCGGATGGATGGAGGCCGCGGCGGGCATTGGTGGGTTCCTTGGGACGTTTGCGATCATCCGCATCGGGACCGGTGGCCGTGCCGGGGTGGTGATGTCGGTCGCGGCCGCGCTGTTCGGGGTGTGCATCGCCGGCTTCGCCTACTCGCGAGTATTCCCGCTGTCGCTTGCCCTGCTCTTCGCGGGCGGCTTTGCCTCTTCGATGTACCTCAACCTAGGGATGACGACGCTACAGCTGCGTGTGCCGGATGAGCTCCGGGGCCGCGTGATGGGCGTGTGGTCGATGACCTACTTCATGGCGCAGCTGGGGGGCCTCCCCGCCGGCGCACTGGCCCAGTGGCTGGGTGCTCCGGCAGCCGTCGCCATTGGTGCGCTCTCCGTAACGGCGTTCGCATTGATTGTCCTGGCCTCGGCGCCGGCACTGCGGCAGATGTCCACGATGGCCGTTGCAGGGACCGCCGGCGCTTCGGGCGGCGGCGGGTAATAGTCAGGGCACAACCGCGCCGCGAAATCCCGACCGATCTACCGGGGAAACGCCACCAGCGAGGTGGTGGACTGGATGCCGTCCAGCGTGCGGATGCGGTCCGCGAGGATGCCCGGGATCTCCTGCAGGGTGTCCGTCTCGATGACCGCCACGATGTCGTACGGCCCCATCACCTCGTGAACCTCCAGAACGTGCGGCAGTGCCCGGATCTGCTGCGCGACCTTCCGGGTGGCGCCGGGGTGGGTGACCACGAGGACGAACGCTTTGATCACGAGGCCTCCAAGAGCGCACTGGCCTGCCTTGGCGTCGCCTGTGCGGGAGGCCGACATTGCCGACATTGTAGGAGGGCATCCGAGTACGTCGTAGCCGCCAGATGGTGATGGAAAGCGCAATCTCCATGCCGTGCGCGGGACCGCAGGCACTGTTACCATGACCCCCCGTAAGCCTCGAATCGCACCTCGCTCAAGGACGCCTCCCCGCGTCGTTGAGTCTAGGCGCGGCTCAAGCCGATAATGAACGCGGTATGTGTGGCAGGCTCACGCCTGATGCCGTACCGATGGAGCCACCGCAGACGCGGCCTTGACGTGGCGCTCGGTCGAGGGGGGTCCATCCTCCCCGCTGGCCGATCGCTACGGCGGAGCAGGGAAGTCGGATCGCCACATGAGCAGTAAGAACCTCGTCGTCCGGTTCGCGGGTGAAGGCGGACAGGGCGTCGTCGGTGGGGCCGACCTGATGGCCTCCGCCGCAGCCACGGGCGGCTACCATGTCCTGACCTTCTCCACATTCCCTTCCCAGATCAAGGGCGGCCCCGCGTGGGGTCAGGCGCGCGTCTCCAGCGAGCCCATCCTGACGCCTGGCGACTGGCTGGACGTGCTGGTCGCGCAGAATCAGTACGCCTATGACACCAACCTTCCGGACCTCCGTGAGGGCGGCATCGTCGTCTACAACTCGGAAGAGTTCGAGGTGACGGGCAATAGTCGTGCCTACGGCATTGCCGCCGACAAGATGGCGCGCGAGGCAGGTAACCCGCTGGCCTCCACCATCATTCTGATCGGTGCTGTCGCACAGATGGCGAGCATCGACCTCGGCGCGATTGAGGCGTTCATCGTCAAGCGCTGGAGTCGCGGCCGGGCGAGCGACAAGCAAATCATCGACGGCAACATCGCGGCTCTGCGGATGGGCGCGGAAGAGGGCAAGAAGTCTGGCCTCGCCGTCACCCCGCTTGATCCGCCGCCCACGCACGGCGAGCCACGCGTGATGATCCGCGGTTTCGAGGCGGCCTGTCTCGGGGCAATGGCGGCCGGCCTCGACACGTTCATCGGCTACCCGATCTCCCCGGCCACCACCATGCTCACGTTCATGGAACAGAACCTGGTTGGGGTAGATAAGTTTGTCGGACAATCCTCTTCCGAGATTGAGTCGATTGCCGCATTGGTGGGGTCGGGCTTCGCCGGCCGTAAGGTGATGACCTCCACGGCCGGCCCCGGCCTCAGCCTGATGGGCGAGGGTTTGGGCCTCGCGTGGATGGCGGAAATTCCTCTGGTCGTCGTGGACGTGCAGCGAGGCGGCCCCGCCACCGGCCTGCCGACGAAGACCGAGCAGTCCGACCTTTATGCCGCGATCAACCCTGGCCACGGCGACATGAGCATCCCGGTCATTGCCCCCGGCAATCCGGAAGAGGCATTCTGGGCCGCTGGTCATGCTGTCAACTGGGCGGAGCGGTATCAGGGCCCGGTCATCCTGCTCTCAGAGGCCTCCATCGCGGAGCGCGCGCAGGACATTGCGATTCCGGACGCCTCAAAAGTGAAGCAAGAGTACCGGACGGTTTCCGATGGCAAAGTGGGAAACCGCCGCTACGCCGGCGACGGCGTGACGCCGTTCCCTGTCCCCGGTGGCCCCGGGGCCTACGTGGCGAACGGCTCTGAGCACGACGAGGAGGGCGACACCACCCACCTTCCGGGTATCCACGTCCAGATGACGGATCGTCGCTTCGCCAAGCTGAAGGTGCTGGAAGACGGCACGTTCGAGGCGGAGCGCACCAGCGCTTCGGTCGCTCTGCTCCCGTGGGGCGGCTCGAAAGGTTCCGCGCTGGCGGCGTGGCGGGAGCTCACAGCGGAAGGCGTGGACCTCGGCTGGTATTACACGATGTTCCTGAACCCGATGCCCCCGGCGCTGCTGGAAGCATTGAAGGCGAAGCGTCTGGTGCTCGTGCCGGAACTCAACTACCTCGGACAGCTCGCGTCGCGGCTGCGCTCCATGGGCGTCAATGCGCAGGCGATCACCCAGTACACCGGCCTGCCGTTCAAGGAGGCGGACCTGAAGTCTGCCATTCGAGAACAGATGGGCGCGTTGGTCAAGTAAGTCGAGCGTCGCCCTCAGCCGGGGCAGACGCGGGAAGTCAGGGACCGAAGATGAGCAAGCGAAACGCGCTGTACGACTTCAAGTGGTGCCCGGGCTGTGGCGACTTCGGGGTGAAGGTCGCCATCGAGCAAGCGCTGGCGAAGCGCGCCGTCGAGAAGCAGGAGTCGATCGAGAAGACCGTGATCATCGCCGGTATCGGCTGCTCCGGGAACCTCGTCCACCTGCAGGAAGGCCCGCAGCCGTTCGCACTGCACGGCATCCACGGCCGGGCGCTTCCCATCGCCTACGGCGTGAAGGGCCCGCGCCCGGATCTGAACGTGCTCACCGTCGGTGGCGACGGCGATATGCTTTCTATCGGTGCGGAGCACATCGGCCCGCAAGCCCGCCGCAATCTGAACATCACGACCATCGTGATGGACAACGGCATCTACGGCCTGACCAAGGGCCAAGCCTCCCCGACTACGAATGTGGACGTCGTCACCAGCACGACACGGTACGGCAAGTTGGACGACAAGCTGAACCCGCTGATGGCCTACCTCGGCCTCGGCGTCGGCTACGTCGTCTCGGAACTGTCGTCCCGCGTGAAGCCGCTGGGCGAGGCGATCAAGGACGCAATGGACTACCCGGGCTTCTCTGTCGTCCATGTCCAATCACCCTGCACCACTTACAACGACACCTACGCGCTCCTCAAAGGTGACGAGAAAAAGGGGATCGAACCCCTTGCTTTCCCGATCCCGGACACGCACGACGTGACCAGCGTGCATGCCGCGATGGACCTGGTGAAGGGCCCGCGCATCCCGATCGGTCTTGTCTACCGCCGAGAGGGCGAGAGCGTCCCCGCAGACGTCCGCCTGCGGGACGCCAAGGTGCGGACGAAGGTGGAGCAGAAGTCCGTAGACGCCCTGCTCCGCGAGATGGTGATCTAACGCCCGCTTTAATGATGACGACAGGAAAGGCGGCCACTGGCCGCCTTTCCTGTCGCGACGCTATACCGAAAGTTCAAGCCATGAACGTCGAGCGGCATGTCAACGTGGAGCGTCTCCGTCTTAAGTTCGCGGCGGCGCACATGGCCACGCTGGGCGACGAGCTGGAGCCGCTCCACGGGCACAATTACCTCGTCCGTTGCCGCGTGGACGGGACGCTGACGGCCGACCGCTGGGTGATCGACTTCACCGCGTTGAAGACGTATGTGCGTGAGGTATGCGAGTTCTTGGATCACCACTTCCTGCTCCAGGAACGGTCATCGCTCCTCGGCATCGCCCGTGACGGCGAGGACTGGACCGTCAGTTTCCATGACCGGACGTACCGTTTCCCGGCAACGGACGTCCGGGCGCTTCCCCTCGAAAACACCACTGCCGAACTGCTGGCGGAATACATCGCGGAGCGGGTGGCGGAGCGTCTGAGGGCAGGTGGGCACAGGAACATCACTCGGATCGCCGTGGAGGTGGAGGAGATGCCCGGCCAGGCCGGGGGGTACGCACGCGACCTCGCGTAGCGGGCCAGCCGGGCGCGTTGACACCCCACGGCCCCCGGCTACGATCAACAGAGATTCCCGGGGAGGCTTGCCGTATGCAGATCGACTGGGAAGAGACGATCAACAAGATCCTGCACGATGTGCTGACGTGCCCTCGCTGCACGAAACCGCAGGAAGCGCTGATCGTGGGCTATTCACGAAAGCCTAGCCTGAATGCTTTCGCGCCGCGTCACCGGAACTGCCCGCGTGGCGACGAATGCGACGCGCGCAAGCTGATCACGCTCTGCGAGCCCTGCGCCCGCCTGGAAGGACTCCCTGGCCAGCCGATGGACGCTGTCCAGGCACTCGAGACCTACATGCTCGACTGCCGACGCGATCTTGAGGAGTCCTTGGACTATCTCGCCGAGTACTGGCGTGACGACTACGAACTGACCGCCGACGAACTGGACTCCAACCTCGAAGAGGTTGATCCGGATGTGTTCAAGGAAGAGACCCAATGGCGCCAGCGGCTGGAGGAGGAGTACCTCCGGTATCACCGTGAGTTCCGTGACCGGAATCGCCGTATCCCCAGCCCCGGTTGGCGCTCTGAATACGTCGAAGAGATACGGGCGCTCGGTTACGACACATTGCTGGGCGAGTAGCGACGGATGAGGCAGTCTATCCGGTTTGCGCTCGCGGCGGCGGCTGCCGGCCTTGCTTGGGGCTATTTGCGGCACCGGAAAGACGGGCGCGCGGCGGTCTTCGCGGCCATACAGGCCCTCGAATGGTTCGTCGCCTACGGTGGCGCCACGGCGTTGCTGGAGCGCGTGCGTGAGGGCCTCGAAGGCGGCGAGGTAGAGGTGGAACGCGTGACGCACACTCGCCAGACCATTGTGGATCACGAGGGTTAGGCTCTGTTTCCGCCACCCCCGACCGGTAGCCTGCAACCGGCCGCGCTGATACGGTGACGCCCGCGCCATCGCGCATATTCGAAGACCGCCTGATTTGATGGGAGCACGCCATGGCCGCGAAGTGGGAAGCCTACGCCGAGGTTGTCGAGCACATTTTCCGTGTCGCGCCGCAGGCGACTCCGACCCGCTCCGACTTCCTGGACATCTGCAACGCGAACGAGATCTCGGACGACGTCATCGACGGTTTCGACGCGCTCCGCGAAGGCGTGATGTACAAGAACGTCGACGAGGTGAAGGCGGCGCTCATCGCCGTTGGCCAGATCGCCGACTAGTGGTGACAGGCCCCACATCCGCGCTGCGTGAGCAGGCGCGCGAGTGGGGCCGCGCCCTCCTCGACGCGCCCCAGTGGGCTGACGTCCCCGACCGTGTCACGCTGCTCATCGTCTCCCCCGCCGCTGGGTACGACGACAGCGCCCGCACCATCACGCTCTGGCTCACCATCGACGTCCCCGCCGCGCGTTCCCTCCCGAACGAGTACTCGGCACTGGCGCGTGACGAGGTCGTGATCGAACGGCGTCCCAACACGCCGGGCGTCCTCATCGCGATGTCGGACGCCTCGCTGCACCGGCTGCTTCAGGGCACCACGCGCGCGTCCGTGGAGGCGCGCTGGCGCGTACGCCACGCGGAGGCGGTCGCCGACCGGCTGCACCGGCTGGACGAATTCAATGTGCGCGCCAACATGCTGCCGGAGGACGCCCTGGAGCGGATCGTCCGCGCGCTCTGGCTAGACCTGTACGCCGCGGCTGCCTCCCTGGACGCAATCGAGGCGCATGTCCGCGCGGCCTTGCCAGCCGCGGGCGAGGTCGCGGCGGGTATCGCGCGCCTCGCCGTCGCGCTGGAGGAAGGCGCCTATCCGCCGGCGGAGTTGTTGATGCGCGCCGCGCGTGAAACCCGCATCGGGAAGCGCCTCAGCGTCTGGCTGGACGACCTTGGTGCGGCGGTCGCGGGAGACTCTGCCGCGGCACGACGTGTGGTGGCCAGCCGCGAGCAGGCGCTGGCCGAAGTGCGTGACGTCGTCGGCGAGCGCTGGCGGAGCCGCCCGTGGTGGCGCGACCCCGAGGCATACGCCCTTCGCGCCCCCCGCTAACCTCGCCTCCATGGATGCCGGTGAGATCGCCTGGCTGCTGACGCCGGAAGGCGCACGTGCCGCCGAGCAGGCGCGTGCCAGCATTGATGCTGGCATCGCGGCACATACCATCGCCGAACGGCTGAGGGGCGAGTATGGCGCGCCACATTCCCGTGCCGCTCTCGCCCTCGTCGCTGGGCGGCTCTCTGCGGCCGCCAAATTCACGGACGCTGGCCGCCTCATTCTCGACCGCGAAGCTGCCGAGCAGGCAACCGCCGAGGCGGTGGCCCGCTGGACAGCGCGCCGGTTCGCGGGCGCGCGGCGAGTCGCTGACCTCGGCTGTGGCGCTGGTGGCGATGCCCTCGCCCTCGCCGAAATTGTGCCCGTTCTCGCCGTCGACCGCGACCCCGATCGAGTGGCAATGACACACGCAAACGCCGCTATCAGGAGGCTCACCGAGCGTCTCGACGTGCGCGAGGGCGACGCGCTCGACCCCCTGCCCGCGGATATCGACGCCGTCTGGCTCGATCCCGCACGGCGCGACGGATCGGGCCGCACCCTCGACCCCGAGGCGTGGTCGCCCCCGCTGTTCAAGTCGGTGTACATCGCCTCGACCGTCGCGCGCGCTGGTATCAAGGCCGCGCCAGGGCTCGATCTCGTGCATGTGCCCGACGGGTGCGAGGTGGAGTTCATCTCGCATCGAGGTGGGCTGGTAGAGTCCGTGTTGTGGTTTGGTGAGGCGGTCAGCGCCCGACGGCGGGCGACGGTGCTGCCGCAAGGGGCATCCGTGGCGGGTGAGCCGGACACTGGATCGACCCCGCTTGGAGCGCCTGGTCGGTACCTCTTCGATCTGGACGCCTCGGTGGGGCGCGCGTCCCTCATCGACATCGTCGCGCCAACCATCGAGGCGTGGAGGCTGGACGAGCGGACGGCCTACCTGTCTGGCGACACGGCTGTCACTTCCCCCTTCGCACGGCGGTTTCGAATCATGGACACCTTGCCATTCGCAGAGCGCCGGCTGCGTGACGTCCTGCGCTCACTGGGCGCTTCCCGCGTCGAGGTGATGCGGCGCGCCTCCCCCGTGGACACCAACGCCCTTGAACGGCGACTGAACGCCGCATTATTGGGGAACGGTCCGGTACTGACGGTGGCGCTGACGCGCGTGGGAGGCACACACATGGCGCTCGTTTGCGAGCGCGAACGAGACGAGGATTAGACGGCCTCGAAACCCGCCTCCGCGAGCGCCACCTCGGCGTAGCGTGGGTTGAGGCCGGATTCGCCGTAGAACTCCCACAGCAGCCGCTGGCGAAGTGCCTGGATGCCCAATCCGGCCGTGGCGCTCGTGAAAATCACTTCGCCATCGATGGGCAGCGTGTGACCGGTCGCCAGCGTTTCGAGGTCAGTTTCAGTGGTGACGGGGCACCCGTCAGCCAGCGTCAGGCCGTCGGCCTTGTTTACCACGGTGAGCATGGGCGTACCGGCCAGGCCGAGTTCTTCCACGGTGTGCAGCACCGTCGTCATCTGCGCGGCGATCGTCTTCGCGGTGCCGTCGACGACGTGCAGCAGCAGGTCGGCCGTGTCGAGTTCCTCCAGGGTCGCGCGGAAGGCGGAGATCAGCTGCGTGGGGAGTTTTTGCATGAATCCCACTGTGTCGGTGAGCAGGAACCACTCCCCGCTTTGCGACCCGACGCGCCTTGTCACCGGGTCGAGTGTGGCGAACACGGCATCCATCGCCAGCACGTCCGCGCCCGCGATCGCGCGCATCAGCGAGGACTTGCCCGCGTTGGTATAGCCGACGAGCGCGACCACGGGGATACCAGTCGCGCGGCGGCGGCTGCGCTGGAGCTCACGTTGCTGGCGTACCTGCTGGATCTGCTTCTTCAGTCGGGTGATCCGCTGGCCGATCAGGCGACGGTCCGTCTCCAGCTGCGTCTCGCCGGGGCCTCTTGAGCCGATCGCGCCCTCCATGCGCTCGAGGTGTTGCCACTGACCGCGCAACCGCGGCAGCAGGTACTCGTGCTGTGCCAGTTCTACTTGGAGCGCCGCCTCTCGCGTGTGGGCACGCGAGGCGAAGATGTCAAGGATCAGTGCGGAGCGGTCCAGCACTTTCACCCCAAGCGCCTGCTCCAGGTTCAACTGCTGGGACGGCGAGAGCGGGTCGTCGAAGACCACCATGGTGTAGCCGAGTTCCTTGCGCAGTCCGACGATCTCTTCGAGTTTGCCCACGCCGATGTAGTGCGCTGGATCGGGATGTGGACGTCGCTGGAGCGTGGCGCCGACCACGCGCCCACCCGCGGTGTTCACCAGTTGCCCCAGCTCACGCATCGACTCTGTCGCGCTGAAGCCGTCCGTCCGCCGTCCTGAGTCCAGGCCGACGAGGTAGGCACACTCTTCTCGCGGCGCGGTCGAGTGGGCGAGGCGCGGCGCTCGGCGTGCCGGCAGGGCAGGCTCAAATTCCACGTCGATGGACTCCACCCGCTTCTCGTCGGACGCGTGGTCGTTGGGTGCGAACGGGTGGCGGGCGATCCCATTGGAGGCTGTGTCGAGGTGAGGGCGGCGTCGAGGAATACGGCTGCTCCTGGGTGCGTACGGCGTCCAGTGTAGTCCTCTGAAGGCGTACCTACCGCGAGGGCTGCCCCTGCGCGAATGCTGCTAGCCGCCGCAATGCCTCGTCCAGCCGGTCGTCCGGGGTCGTGAGGGAGATGCGGATGTAACCCTCACCCGCCGCTCCGTATGACGCGCCTGGCGTTACAACGACGCCTGTGGCGTCGATGAGCCGCGCGGCGAACTCGCCGGAGGATCGCTCGCCTTCAGGCAGTCGGGCCCAGATGTAGAGGGACGCCTTCGGTGGCTCCACACGGAGGCCGAGCTGGCGCAGGACTGTGATCGCCCGGTCGCGGCGCTTCGAATAAATATCGTTATGTCGCTTTATCGTGTCCCGAGGGTCATCGAGGGCGGCGATCGCCATCTGCTGGATCGCCTGCGGGATGCCGGAGTCCATGTTCGTCTTCACGCGGGTGAGAGCGTTCACGAGCGTCGCGTTCCCGACCGCCATGCCCAGACGCCATCCCGTCATGTTGAACGACTTGGAGAGTGAGTTGAACTCGATCGCCACATCCTTCGCGCCGTCGACCTCCATGATGCTCATCGGTACGTAGCCGTCGTATGCCACGTCCGCGTACGCGAGGTCATGCGCGATGACTACGTCGTACTGCTTTGCCCAGGCGACGGCGCGTTCGTAGAACCCCCGGTCGGCGATCGCACCGGTGGGGTTGTTTGGATAGTTCAGCCAGATCACCTTCGCGGCCCGCGCGGTCTCTGCCGGGATATCGTCGAGACGCGGCAGCCAGCCGTCTTCCTCACGCAACGGCACCTTCACCGTGATCCCGCCGGCGAACATGGTGGCCACCTCATAGACCGGGTAGCCGGGGTCTGTGATCAGTGAAGTGTCGCCGGGATCGATGAGGCACAGGGGCAGATGGGCGATGCCCTCTTTCGACCCGATCAGCGGCACGACCTCCTGGTCTGGGTCGAGGCTGACGCCATGGCGCTTTTGGTACCATCGGGTGATCGCCTGCCGGAACTGCGGCAGTCCGTCTGACTCCGGGTAACGGTGGTTCGCTGGGTCGGCGGTTGCCTGGCGCAGGACATCGAGCAGGTAATCCGGCGTCGGAATATCCGGATCACCGATACCGAGTGAGATGACGTCCACGCCCTCTGCGCGCTTCTGCGCGATCAGTTGCGAGATCCGGGCGAAGAGGTATGGGGGCAGTTGCTCCACGCGCTGCGCAAGCCTCACGGATCGGGCCTCTCTCTGCTCTGCCGGTGTGGGTCGGACGGTCGAGGCGCTAGCGCCAGCCGCCGAAGCGGGCCTTCACGCCGACCACGCGGCGCTCTTCGCGCGCCTGCCTAATGGCTTCTTCGTCCACCGGGCGGCGGTATTCGATGCCCGCGCGGTGGAACCGGAAGCCTAGGTCGGCGCATGTCTTCAGCGCCTGTTTGATGTCTGGCCGCACTTTGATCCGTGCCCGGATCGCGCCCTGCGAGGCGTGGCGGTAGGCCGCGGCAGCCAGGACGAGCCGGCCATAGCCGTTCCCCCAGGCGTCTGGCGCGACACAGACAGCGAGGATCTCGCCCTCGGACCCTTCGACAGCGCCGTTCATCGCGAAGGCGACAATCTTGCCGTCACGCTCCAGCGCGCCCGCCCATGTCACCTCTTCGACTATCGCCTCGAAGGTGCGTTCGCCGTCGTTCAGTTCGCCGTATGAATCCGACCAGATTTTGGAGAAGGGATCCAGGTCGCCGTCTGTGGCGCGGCGCATCTTCACGCCGTCCGGGAACTCCGGGACCTTCGCGGGGTCGAGGTCGGGATGAATCATCTCCATCCATTCCGCAAACTTGAAGAAGTCCGCATCGTTCAGCATCGGGTCGAACCAGTCGCGGTTCGGCACCCCGACCAGGTCCATCTGCACATGGTCGGCTTCGTTTCGGTCGACTTTCTTGCGGATCTGCGTCCACATCTTAGGGAAGAGGACGCGCATGGCCTCGATGTCGCTGTATGCCCAATGGATCTGGTACTGACCGCGCAGCGGGACCAGCATCATCTCCCCGCGCTCGTTCGTCAGGTGGACGGTGCCCGGTATCTGCAGAAGCCGCTCCCGTTCTCGCGGGCGCAGCGGGACGTTGCGTAGCGGGAACGTCTGAGTCTCGGCGATTCGCTGCCGCTGGTTCATCGTGTCCACTCCGCTTCGAATACGAACGCGGCCGGGCCAGTGAGGATCACCGGTCCTTCGCCGCCCCATTGGATGCGTAGCGTGCCCCCGGGGAGGCTCACCTGCACATCGTCGTCCGCCTGGCCGCGCGCGCGCGCGGCTACCATCACGGCACAGGCGCCGGAGCCGCACGCCTGCGTCTCGCCCACGCCGCGCTCCCACACGCGCATCTCGATATGCGAGCGATCAAGCACCCGCACCACCTCGTAGTTGGTGCGGTGTGTGAAGACCGGGTGGTGCTCCATCTGCGGACCGATCCGCTCCAGCGGGTACTCCGCGGGTGAGCCATCGATGAACTGCACCGCGTGGGGGTTCCCCATGGAGACGAGGGCGACGTGCTGAGTGCTCGCGCCTATCGCATCCTTTGTGATGACTTCAAAGTCGAGGACGGGCGCGGGGCGGTCGATCATCACTCCGGATGCGCGTGGGTCGAGATTCGGCACGGCTGCCTCGACGCGGACGTGGGTGACGAGACTGTCGGCACCCCGTGTGGCGATCGTGGGGATCAGGCCAGGGCCCGTTTCCACCAAAACGCGCCCATCCGGCGCGGCGATGAGGCCGCGGTCTAGGCAGAACTTCGTGAAACAGCGGATGCCGTTCACGCACATCTCGCCGTCAGAGCCGTCCGCGTTGAAGATGCGCATCTTGCGGTCGGCCGTTTTCGAGGGTTGCACAAGGATCAGGCCGTCCGCACCCACGCCCTGATGGCGGTCGCAGAGTTCGACGGCGAACGCGCCCCATGCCGCATCCGAAATGTCGAGGCGATCCGTCTCGGCGACGACGAAGTCGTTGCCGGCGCCATGCATCTTCCAGAACGGGAATGGCCGCCCCGTGGGGTTCGGCATCGTTAGCCCTCCGGTCGGGTGTGGAGGATCATGGTACGGGGGCGCGTGCCGCCCGCTCAACAGCGGCCACGGCGGCCTCAAGATCGTCCCCTGGCACCCAGTCGATGCGTGGGTCGTCCAGCCGGAACCAAGTCGCCTGCATCCGGATCAGCCGGTGGGTCGCGATTTGCGTCTGGCGAATCGCTTCCTCCTCGCTCAGTATGCCGTCGACCATCCCAAGCGCCTCCCGGTAGCCGATCGAGGAGAGCGCCGGAAAGGCACGCCCGTGGTGTGCTACCAGCGTCCGGGTCTCTTCCACCAGTCCCGCAGCGAACATCTCACGGACACGGGCGTCGGCGCGTGCATGGAGGGCCGCGCGCTCCCATCGGAGGCCGACGGCCCGCCAGGTAAAGCCGGGGTCGCGGGGCTCCAGCGGGGGGACTGGCGCGCCAGTCAGCGTGACGACCTCCAGCGCGCGTACCACGCGGCGGATGTTCCGCGCATCGATCCGCGCGGCTGACTCCGGGTCGAGCGCCGCCAGCCGCGCGTGCAGTGCATCCGCCCCGCGCTCAGTCGCAAAGGCCTCGAACGTTGCGCGCAGGGCTAGGTCAGGCTCAACGGCGGGTACCATCCACCCATCGAGGAGGGCCCACACGTACTGACCGGTACCACCGACGAGCAGCGGCAGACCGCCCCGCGCCCAGATGCTGTCGAGCGCGGTGCGTGTGTCCGAGAGCCAGTCGACCACGGCATACGGCGCGTCAGGGGCGACGATGCTCACCAGATGATGGGGAACCGCCGCCATCTCCGCCTCGGATGGGGCGGCGGTGCCGATGCGCATCTCCCGGCGCACCTGCCGCGAATCGGCAGAGACCACCTCGACGCTGTAGTTCAGGCGCTGCGCGGCCGCGATTGCCACGGTGGTCTTGCCAGACGCGGTGGGCCCGACGATCGCGACGAGGTGGTGTGCGGAGAGCATCAGGAGATCGCTACGCGGCAGCAACCGCACGGCAGATCGCGGTGAACGCTGCCGCATCCAGCGAAGCGCCACCGACGAGCGCGCCGTCGATGTCCGGTTGCCTGGCGTACCCCACGATGTTTTGCGCGTTCACGGAACCGCCGTACTGGATCCGGCAGGCCTCTGCCGCGGCGGCGCCGAACCGCTCGGCGAGCATCGAACGGATGAGGGCGCAGCGCGCCTGCGCGTCGTCCGGCGTGGCCGCGAGGCCGGTGCCGATTGCCCATACCGGTTCGTAGGCGATCACGACCTCCGCGGGCAGCCGGTCGATGCCGCGGAGTCCCTCGTCTAACTGCCGTCGGAGGACGTCCGCCGTCCGTCCGGACTCTTCCTGCCGCTCCCCCACCGCGAGAATGGGCCGCAATCCGGCCGCGAGGACGGCGCGCAGTTTGGCGTTCGTCTCCTCGGCGGTCTCGCCGAAGATGTGACGCCGCTCCGAGTGGCCGACGATCACCCAGGAGGCGACGCCAGCGAGCATCGGCGCGCTGATCGCGCCGGTGAATGCGCCCTTCGGCTCCCAGTGCACGTCCTGCGCGCCCACATCGAGGGTGGAGCCGGCAAGCGCGTCAGCCGCATCGCTTAGCCATGGCGCCGGGGGGCAGACGACGATCTGTGTGCCCGTGAGCCCGTCGAGGTCGGTACGCAGCGCCCCGAGCAGCACGCGCGCCTCGCCGCGGGTGGTGTGCATCTTCCAGTTCCCACCGACGACCGGCAGGCGGCGCACCATGGCTATGCGCCGAACTTCGCGAGGCGCCCGGCATGACCGAACGCGATGGGGAGCACTTCTTTCGCCGGGAACATGCCCAGCTCTCCCTCACGGGCTGAGACTTCGTTGAAATGGTGCAGGTGGTCGCGGCGGACGTTCTGCCCCCAGACGAGGACGGGTACCGGGTGGAACGAGTGCGCCGCCATCAAGGCTGGTGTCGAGTGGTCTCCCGTCACCACCAGGACGTCCGGCTTGAGCGCGACGAGTTCCGGCACGGCCTGGTCGAATGCCTCGATGGCGTCGCACTTGCGACGGAAATCGCCGTCCTCGCCGGCGGAGTCGGTGTACTTGTAGTGGAGGAAAAAGAAGTCGTAATCGTCCCAATGCGCCCGGATCGCGGCGATCTGCTCATGGATATCGTGCCCGCCATCGAGGGCGTCCATGCCGACGAGGCGCGCGACGCCGCGGTACATCGGGTAGACGGTGACGGCAGCGGCGCGCAGTTTCCAGAGCTCCGGAAACGGCGGCACTTTTGGGCGTCCGGACCAGCCGCGCAGCAGCACACCGTTTGCTCGCTCTTGCCCCGCGAGCATCGAGGTCGCGCGGGTCACCCATTCCCGGACGAGCCCTGCGATGCGGTCGCCCGCGGGCGTGATCGCCGAGCAGACGATCGGCGGGACACCCTCCCGCTGAGGGTCGGTTTCGGTGATCTGGTCGGAGAGTCCGGGCCCGCGCAGGGCGAGGATGAATCGCTGGTCCTGTACGACCTGGACGAACGTCTCCACGCCTGGCAGCGTGATCGTCTGCAACTGCTCGCAGATGGCACGCGTCTGCTCGGTCGGCAGCCGCCCGGCGCGGCGGTCAGTGATCCGTCCCTCCGTGTCGAGTGTGCAGAGATTGCCGCGCGCCGTGATGTCGTCCGGGCCGATCTCGAAGCCGATGCCCGTGGACTCCAGCGCGCCGCGTCCGATTTCGAACACCAGTGGGTCGTAACCAAAGAGCGCCATGTGCCCGGGCCCGGAGCCCGGCGTGATGCCGTACCCCACCGGTAGCGTCCGCCCGATGCAGCCGTCGCTGACCAGGCGGTCGAGATGCGTCGTCCGTGCTTCTTCGAGTTCCGTGCGTCCACGCGGCCCGGGCATGCCGCCCAGGCCATCGAGGACGCAGAGGATCACCTTCGTGTCGGCGGGTTGGGAGAGACGGCGGATGAGGTCGAGTTCCATGGAGGGATCGTACCCGTGCGCCCGCCTGTCCGCCCGTGCCTACTCCACGCGGTCGCGGAGGACCGCCACCCCCGGCAGCGTTTTGCCCTCCAGCATTTCGAGGGAGGCGCCCCCACCGGTGGAGACGTGGGAGATCCGGTCGCTCACGCCCGCGCGCGCCACGGCCGCCGCCGTCTCGCCGCCGCCGACCACCGTCGTCGCGCCGACGAGGTCGGCCAGGATCCGCGCCACGTCGATCGAACCCTTGTCGAAGGGGGGGCGCTCGAAGAAGCCGATCGGGCCGTTCCAGACCACTGTCTTCATCGGTGCCAGCGCTTCGCGGATGTCGTCCAGCGTCTGCCGCCCCAGGTCCAGAATGCGCCATCCTGGGGGGATGCGGTTCACGGAGACAGTGTTAATCCGCTCGCCCGCCGCGTTAGCGATGACGACATCCGTCGGCATGAGGAGCCGCAGATCGTCCCGTCGCGCGGCGAGCCGCATGATCTCCAGCGCGTCCTCGATCCGCTCGTCTTCGACTAACGAAGCGCCGACGTCGATCCCCTGCGCCTTCAGGAAAGTGTTGGCGATGCCACCGCCAATGCAGATCAGGTCGGCGTGTTCGCTCAGGTTTCGCAGAATGGCGAGTTTTTCGGAGACCTTCGCCCCGCCGAGGATGATTGCGAAAGGGCGCTCCGGGTTCTCCGCGACGCGCCCCAGATAATCCAGCTCGCGCTCCATCAACAGGCCCGCGACCCCCGGAAGGTACTCGGCGATCCCCACGACCGAGGCATGCGCGCGGTGCGCCGTCCCGAAGGCGTCCGAGACAAAGACGTCCGCGAGCGAGGCGAGCTTCCGGGAGAACTCCCGGTCATTTGCCTCCTCTTCTGGATAGAAACGGACATTCTCTAGCAGCAGGACCTCGCCTGGCTGCATGCCCGCGACAGCGTGTTCCACCTCGGGCCCGATGCAGTCGCGCACCGACTTCACAGTCCTCCCGAGGAGCGTGGAAAGGTGACGTGCGACCGGTTCGTTCCTCAGCTCTTCCACCACCCGCCCTCCGGGGCGGCCACGATGGGAGCAGATGATGATCTTGGCGCCCCGCTCCTCGAGGAACCGGATCGTGGGGAGCGACTCACGCAGGCGGAAGTCGTCCAGGATCGCGCCGTCGTCGAACTGGACGTTGTAGTCGACGCGCAGGAAGACGCGCTGGCCGGTGACGTCGATGTCGCGGATGGTCTGCTTCTGCACGCGATACCTCACATGGCGCGGGGGAGCGCGCGAACTGCCGGATGATAGAGATGCCCGGATTCGAGGGGCAACGGCGCGAGACGTGTCACACGTTACATGCGCATTATGTAGCGGTCGTGTGCTTACATGACACGGACGACCGCGGCGCGCGCGAACTCCGCGCAGAGCTCGATTACGTCCCCCGCCACACCGGCGGAGCGTAGGGCATCGAGGGCCGCCGTCTCCTCGCGCTCCGCCATTGTCTGGGTGAGGGCACGCGCTCCTGTCTGAGCCACTAGCTCGGCGAGTGGCGTCACATCTTCCCCAGGTCGCGCCGGTTGCCCGTAGGCGCGCCGGAGCAGGGCCGAGGCGTCTCCGCCGGCGTCGAGGGCGGCGATCACCGGACAGGTCATCTTGCGTGAGAGCAGGTCATCGCCAACGGGTTTCCCGGTCAGCGCGGAGTCACCCCAGATGCCAAGAATGTCGTCCACCGCCTGAAACGCGAGGCCGATGTGGTACCCGAAGGCGCGGAAACCTTCGATGACGCGTGGTTCCGCCCCGGCGATCGCGGCTCCCATCGCGAACGGCGCGGCGAACATCGCCGCTGTCTTGCCCGCTGCCATCCGCCAATATTCCTCCTGGGTCACGTCGATCCGCGTCTCGAATGAGATATCGAGGTACTGCCCTTCGACGAGGCGGAGGCAAGCTTCGTCCAGTTCGCGCATGGCGGCCAACACGCGTTCGGCCGGCACGCCCGCATCGAGGAGCCGGTACGCGGCGAGCCGTGCGAGCGTGAACATCCCGTCGCCGGTGTTGATCGCCTGCGCGTCGCCGGCGAAGGTCCAGAGGTTCGCGCGCCCGCGACGGAAATCGCTGCGGTCCTCCACGTCGTCATGGAGGAGGGAAAAATTGTGGACGAGTTCCACCGCTACCGCCGCCGCGACCGCCTGGTCGGCGCGCGCGCCGCAGGCCTCCGCAGCCAGCAGCACGGCAACCGGACGCAGCATTTTCCCGCCGGAGGTCTGCTCGGGCCGCCCTTCGATATCTTCCCAGCCGAGGTGGTAACGCATCCACGCGTAGAGGCCGTCCGCGGATCCGCCGACGACGGCACGCATCTCCTCTCGTACGTGTGCACGGTAGCGGTCGGCGCGGGCATTCAGGCTCTCGGTCATGCAGGCTCCGTGACGCGCGACGTGCCGCTGGATGCGAGGACGAGGCGCGACTCCGCGGCGGCCTCAACGGCGGCGCGAGTGTAGAGCAGCGGGCGGTAGCGGCCGGCCAGGTAGTCCGCGACGCAGTCGTCGTACCTGGGGTGGCCGGGGATGCCGCTGTTCCCGGTCGGGAGCATGAAACGAGCGCGGTCCCAGTCCGCCAGGTCCAGCACCTGTCGGTAGCCGGGTGCGACCAGCACGTTCCCATCGTCTCGCCACAATGCCTCCGCGCTCTGGGCGATCGAATTCACGTCGCCACCAAAGGCGTATGGCCCGCGCGACAGCCATTTGCCGAGGCCCGGCACCGCGCGGAGCGGGTGGGCGAATTTAATCTGGTGGAGCGCACCCCAGCGCCAGCGACCGGGATCCTCGCCTAGGTCGTGTCGCAGCCGCTCCACCGCCCGTGCGGCTGCGCCGGCGAGCTGTCGGTCACGGTCGATGTCGCCATCAAACCACGGAGCAGAGGCCGTCTCGGCGGCGGTGACAAGCTCGCCCTGGATGCGGAAATGGAACGAACCGAGCGAAGCCACGCCTGAGAGTCCCCGCCCGAGGACGATGTCGGCGGACGGCCCGGCGGCGCGAAGCGCCATCGCGCGCGCGAGTTCGCGATAGATCGCCTGCACCACCGCTGCGCCGGCGCTGGCGGGGTCGAGACGTCCGTCCCAGCGCTCAAGGATCGGGCCTTCCGGTTGCGCCACCGCCCCTCGCGCCAGCAGCAGGTCGCGCAGTCGCACGAGGTTGGCATTGTGCCGGTCTGTCTGAATCGTCTGGAACGAACCGTGGTCGTGCATCGGCTGAGCTTGGATGAGCGCCGCGATTCGCTCGGCGCGCACCGGCTGACACCACTCCTCGCCTAGTTCCAGATTGCCGCCGGGCGCCTGGTTCGCGCTGACGATGAAGCCCGAAGGTGGTGAGGCGAGTCGCGGCATCGCTTCCGGCGGCCACGGTTCCGGCGCGCCAGGTGATCGTTCACCAGCCACCGGTAATAGTCCCTCGCCTGCCACGCGCCGCGGGACGCGCCCGGCGAAACGGTATCCCGTGCGTCCGTCGCGGTGTGCGTATACGAAGTTGAACGTAGTCCCCGGCCAACGGTCGAGCGCGGATGAGAACTCCTCCACGGAGTGTGCGCGGAATACCGCGAAGAACGCCCCGATCAGGTCGCCGGGTTCGAGGGCTGTTGAGCGGAGGGCGATTGCGCGCGATTCGCCCTCCACCGCCGGGCCGACGACCGGACCGTGCCGCGTGATCAGGACGCGCTCGTCGACCGGCGACGCCGCGCGGACGTGGATGCGCTCGATGACCTCTTCGGCCTCCGCCCATCCGTCCGGCGTGCGATAGCGCCGGGGCGAGGTTGGGTCGAATGACTCCACGTAGCAGTCGGCCACGTCGGCCATGCCCGCGGTGATCCCCCACGCGATCTCCGCGGTGTGTCCGATCGCGATGCCGGGGACACCCGGGAGGTCGGCCCCGGCCACGTTCAACACGCCACCACGAAGGTGCGTGACGTGGAACAGGCCCGGCATGCGCACCTCGACATGCGGGTCGGAGGCGAGCAGCGGCGCGCCGGAGACGGAGCGTGTGGCGTCGACTGCCCAGGCGTTTGAGGCGCCGCCGTGCGGCAGGCCGTGCGCTACCGCGTCACGGTAGGCGCGCGCAAGCCGCTCCACCGCTCCGCCGTCCAGGTACGCCGCGCCGGTGACAGTGCTGTACGTCGGGTGCGTGGGGTCCACCTGGACAGCCTGTCCCGGTCCCAGAGCGTGCAGCAGCCGTTCCCGCAGCAGTTCGGTGTCCCAGTTGCCGGCAAAGCCGAACAGCACCAGCCGTCCGATGAGCATCGCGTCCTGGGGTGTCCACGGGGTCCACGGGCCCAGGACGGAGAATTCGGGCGGCGGTTCCGGCAATGTGCGCGCGCCTTCGTTCACGCCCGCACAGTACGCGGCGAGCAGCCCGCGGAAGTCGTCGTCCAGCGCGGCTACGTCACGTGACGCGGCACGATGGAGGCCGACGCGACGCATGAAACGGTCGCTCCCGACCGCGTTCGGCCCCAACACCTCGGCTAAGCGCCCCGAGGCGAGGCGGCGGGCGCCGGCCATCTGGAACAGCCGGTCTTGCGCGTGGATGAACCCCTGGCCGAAGAGCGCGTCCGTCTCCGTGGCCGCAAAGACGTGTGGCACGCCGTGATGGTCACGGACGATCTGCACCTCGGCGGAAAGCCCGCGCACAGCCATCCGGCCTTCAACGCGCGGAAAGCCGCGTTTCGCCGCGACACGCGCGGCCGCCTGTGTCACCCCGCGCGCGGCGTTGACTGCGCTCAACACCCGCGCGGCCCGTCCCGAGGCGCGGATCACGAGGCGTCCGAGAGGATGGCTAGGCGCCGGCGCGCTGGCTGGCGCGCGTCCGGTCGTCGATCGCCTTCACCTTCGCGAGCCGCCGTTCGTGCCGGCCACCCTCGAAGTGGGCGTCGCGGAAGGCCTGGAGCACCTCAGAGGCCGCCCCCCGGCCGATCGCCCATGCGCCCAGACAGAGGACGTTTGCGTCAGTGTGCTCGCGCGCTCGCTTCGCGGAGAACGTGTCGTGGCAGATTGCCGCGCGCACGCCGTGCACTTTGTTTGCCACGATGGAGGGCCCGACGCCGTTCGAACAAATCAGGATGCCGAATTCGTGGTTTCCGGCTGCGACCGCCTCGGCGAGCGGGAGCGCGATGTCCGGGTAGTCGCAGGACTCGGTCGAATCCGTGCCGAAATCAGTGACCTCGTCGCCGAGGGCGCGCAGTTCATCCGCGAGGATCGTCTTCAGGTCGAAGCCGGCGTGGTCGCTGCCGATGGCGATGCGCATCATGCTGGCCCTCTCACTCCTCGTCGTGGACTCGAATCGTATCGCAGGGCTGCGCTGATGGCTCACGTCGAGGGCGCTCCCACCTCTCCGATCGAGAACTCCTCAGATTCGCGTTGACCCCCCGGAGGAGGCGCCGGTACCATCTATGCCTAGCGGCGTTCTCCCCGGTCAGGCAGTCTGATGGTCGATACGACCGACATCTCCGCCCCGGCGGATCGGGTTCGCACTTCCGGCGATACCGAGGTCGCCACGTACCTCGAAGTCGCGGGCGCGCGCGAGCCCGGCGCAGCCCTGACCCCCGCCCCGAATGCCCCTGAGACGGTGGTCGTCCTCGACTACGGCTCCCAGTTCTCGATGCTCATCACACGGCGCATCCGGGAGGCGGACGTCTATTCGGAGATGGTGCCCTGGGATACCCCCGCCGCGGCGCTCAGCCACCTGCGGGTCAAGGCGTTCATCCTTTCCGGCGGCCCGTCCTCGGTGTACGAATCGGGTGCGCCGACGCTTCCCGCCTACGTCATCAACTCCGGCGTCCCGGTCCTGGGCATCTGCTACGGGATGCAATTGCTCACGTACACCCTCGGCGGGCGCGTGGAGCCCTCAGACGAGCGCGAATACGGCCACGCTATTCTCAGTCTGACGGAAGCCTCAAACCCGCTCTTCAAGGGGCTGCCTGGCTCACTGCCGGTCTGGGCCTCGCACGGCGACAAGGTGACACAGCTGCCCCCGGGGTTCCGAGGGATTGCGCAGTCGGATAACGCACCCGTCGCGGTCATGACCGACGGTGCGAAGTACTTCGGGATCCTCTTCCACCCGGAGGTCGTCCACACGCCGCAGGGCGACGCCCTGATCCGCAACTTCCTGTTCGAGGTCGCCGGCTGTCGCGGCGACTGGACTGCGAGCAATTTCGTCGAGGAGTCGGTCGCCGCGATCCGCAAGGCCGTGGGCGACGGCCAGGTGATCTGTGCGCTCTCGGGTGGCGTCGACTCCGCGGTCGCGGCCGCGATGGTGCACCGGGCGGTTGGCGAGCAGCTGACCTGCATTTTCGTGGACAACGGCCTGCTCCGGATGGGTGAGGCTGAGCGCGTCGTCGAGACGTTCACGAAACATATGGCGATCAAGCTCCGCCATGTGGACGCAACGGATCGCTTCCTCTCCCAACTCGCCGAGGTTACCAACCCCGAGACGAAGCGGAAGCGCATCGGTGAGACGTTCATCCGCCTGTTCGAGGACGAGACGCGCTCGCTCGGCCGTGTCGACTTCTTGGTGCAGGGGACGACCTACCCCGACGTGATCGAGTCCGCCTCCACCGGCAACAATGCCGCCGTGAAGATCAAGTCGCACCACAACGTCGGCGGGTTGCCGAAGGACATGCGCCTCACCCTCATCGAGCCGTTGCGTAACCTCTTCAAGGACGAAGTCCGTCGCGTCGGCAAGGAACTCGGCCTGCCCGACGAGATGGTGTTCCGCCAGCCGTTCCCCGGCCCCGGCCTCGCCATCCGCGTGATCGGCGAGGTCACGCGCGACAAGCTCGATGTCCTCCGCCGCGCCGACTGGATCGTGATGGACGAGATCAAGAAGGCACAGGTCTACTACGACCTCTGGCAGGCCTTCGCCGTCCTTACGGACACGAAGTCCGTCGGCGTCCAGGGCGACTTCCGCACGTACGGCTTCACTGTCGCGATCCGCTGCGTCGAGGCCGAGGACGCGATGACGGCGGACTGGGCCCGCCTCCCCTACGACCTGCTCGCCAAGATCTCGAACCGCATCACCAACGAGGTGCGCGAGATCAACCGCGTCGTCTATGACATCACATCGAAGCCTCCCGGGACGATCGAGTGGGAATGAACGTCCTCCTGCTGGGCTCGGGCGGACGCGAGCACGCCATCGCCTGGCGGCTCGCGCAGTCCCCGCTCATGGGCAAACTCTGGGTCGCCCCCGGCAACGCTGGCACCGCGATCTTTGGCGAGAACGTCGATGGTGTGCGCATCACCGAGCCCGTCGAGGTCGTCGCGCTCGCGGAGCGGGTCAAGGCCGGCCTCGTCATCGTTGCGCCCGATGACCCGCTCGCGGCGGGTGTCGTGGACGCGCTGACCGCCGCCGGGATCGCAGCCTTCGGCCCGACGAAGGCGGCTGACGAGATCGAGTGGTCCAAGTCGTACGCGAAGTCGCTTATGCGTGACGCCGGCATCGCGACTGCTGCAAGCGAGGCGTTCGACGACCCCGAGCGCGCCATCGAGTACGCATGGAGCATGCGTGGGCCGTGTGTGGTGAAGGCGGATGGCCTTTCGCTCGGCAAAGGCGTCACCGTCTGCGACAACACGGAGCAGGCGGTCGCCGCCATCGACGCCGCGATGCGCGGAGGCGCGTTCGGCGCAGCCGGTGAGCGCGTCGTGATCGAGGAGCGGATGTACGGCCGGGAGACCTCGGCGCACGCGTTCTCGGACGGCGTCACCGTCCGCCACATGCCCTTCTCCTGTGACCACAAGCCCGCGCTGGACGGCGACCGGGGGCCCAATACCGGCGGGATGGGTGTCTACTCGCCCCCCGGCTGGCTTGACCCCGCGACCGCCGAGGCGATCCGCACGCAGATCACGGAGCGCGCGCTGACGGCGCTGAGCGCCGCCGGCCGTCCGTTTCGTGGTGTCCTCTACCCCGGCATCATGGTGACGGCGGACGGCCCGAAGGTCGTCGAGTTCAACGCCCGCTTCGGCGACCCCGAAGCCGAGGTGCTCCTGCCGAGACTGCGAAGCGACCTCCTCGCGATCTGCGACGCGATCGCTCACGGCCGTCTCGCGGAGGTGCCCGTCGAGTGGGACGACGTCGCGACGGTCGGCGTCGTGATGGCCTCGGGCGGGTATCCCGGCGCGTACACCACCGGCCACCCGATCGAGGGACTCGGCGACGTCGATAACGACGTGCAGGTGTTCTTTGCCGGCGCGAAGCGCGACCCGCAGGGACGTCTCGTGACCGCGGGCGGACGGGTGCTGTGCGTGGTGGCGCGCGGAGCGACCGTCGCCGAGGCGCGCGCCCAGGCCTACGACAACGTGCGCCGTATCCGCTTCGCGGGCGCGTACTACCGCACCGACATCGCCGCCCGCGCCGACGAGCCGCTCAGCATCGCGAGCCCTCGATGACCACCCCGGCGCACGAGGTACGCTGTCCGATGCGTGAGTGCCGCAAGCGGATCGATCTCGACACGCTGTCGTCCGACACCCCGCCGTGCCTTCATTTCATTGCCGCGTGGGGCGGGCAGCGAGGCGACCGCGCTACCGCCGTCCTGTGGGCACTGAACGGGAACCGCGAGTTCCGGATCCGCAACCTTCGCGCGGCCGACGTCGACCGCGCGCGCGTCGAGGCCGTGCGGGATGCCCTCGACCTGGCGGCGGCACGCTTCGCCCACGAGGTCGATGCCGGTGATGGCGCGGGCGCCCTCTTCGGCGACCAGCACGAGCGGAACCGCGTCGCCTTCGACTTCGCGCAGGCGCTCCTCGGCGCTGACCCCGCGGTCCCGGTCGCGCGTGGAGGAGAGACGCTATGAATGAACCCACCCTCCGCCCGGCCGAGGCGATGCGCGCGGTCGCGGCGTTCCCCGGCGTCACCCGGCGCACGCTCGCCTCAGGCGACCGGCTGACCCTCGTCCAGATCGACATCGAGACAGGCGCTGTTGTCCCGGAACACGTCCACCCGCACGAGCAGGCGGGCACTGTCATCGCCGGCCGCATCCTGCTCCGAGTCGGGCCGCCGGGCTCGCCCGAGCGCGAGGTCGCCCGCGGCGGGGCCTACCTGATTCCCGGCGACCTCCCCCACGAGGTGCGCGCGCTGGAGCCCGCCCGTCTGATCGAGGTCTTCGCGCCCGTCCGTGAGGAGTTCGCGCATGACTACGATTAACCTTCTATCCCAGCCAGCGGCACCCGACTCCCCGGAGGTGCGCCGATGATCCCTCGTTACTCCCGTCCCGAGATGGAACGCATCTGGTCGGACGACCGCAAGTTTGAGCTGTGGCTCAAGGTCGAAGTCGCCGCCGTGCAGGCGTGGGGCGTCGAGGGCGTCGCCCCCGTGTCAGACGTCGCGAAGGTCGTCGCCAACGCGAAAGTCGATGTCGCCGCGGTGAACCGCTACATCGAGGAGACTCACCACGACGTGACCGCGTTCCTGCGCTCCGTCGCGGAATCGCTCGGGCCGGAGTCGCGCTGGGTCCACTACGGTCTCACCTCGAACGACGTCTGGGACACCGCCACCTGCCTGCAAATGGTGGAGGCGCTCGACCTCATCACCGCCGGCGTCGTCCGGTTGCGCGAGGTCATCGCGCGCCAGGCGTTGAAGCACAAGGACACGGTCTGCATCGGCCGCACGCACGGCGTCCACGCGGAGCCGACCACCTTCGGCATGAAGCTCGCCGTCTGGGTCGAGGAGCTGCGACGCCAGGAGGAACGCCTCGCGCTGGCGCGGAAGCAGATCGCCGTCGGCCAGATGTCCGGCCCCGTCGGTACGCACGCCTCGGTGCCCCCGAGCGTCGAGGAGTACGCGTGCGCGACGCTCGGCCTCGAGGTCGCGAAGGTGACGACGCAGATCATCCAGCGCGACCGCCACGCCTTCTATGTTGAGGTCATGGCCGGCGTGGGCGCATCGCTGGAGAAGTTCGCGACGGAGATCCGCGGCCTCCAGCGCACGGACATCCTCGAAGCCGAGGAGCCGTTCGACGAAGGCGCCCAGACCGGCTCTTCTTCCATGCCGCACAAGCGGAACCCGGAATTGTGCGAGCGCGTCTGCGGCATCGCCCGCACGCTGCGCGGCTACGCCGTGACCGCCCTCGAGAACGTCGCCCTCTGGCACGAGCGCGACATCTCGCACTCGAGTGCCGAGCGGATCATCCTGCCGGACGCCTGCGGGCTGCTGGACTACGCGCTGCACATCTTCACCGGTGTGATGGATGGCCTCGTCGTCTACCCGGAGCGGATGCTCCGCAACCTCGAACGGACGCAGGGGCTGATCTACTCCTCGAAAGTGCTCAACGCGCTGCTGGAGTCCGGCATGACCCGCGAGGCCGCCTACAACATCGTGAAGCGGAACTCGATGACCGCCTGGCGCGAGGAACGCCCGCTCCGCGCGCTGCTCGACGCCGACCCCGAGGTCGGCCAGCGGCTCACCGCGCAGCAACTCGACGCGATCTTCGACCCGCAGGCGTTCCTCACTTACGTGGACGACACCTTCCGCCGCATCGGGCTCCTTGAACCGGCGAAGACGCCAGCAAAGGCGGCCCGATGACCGCCCAGACCTCTCGGACAACAGGAGGACCGCGATGAACTCGACGTCTGCCGGGCCGATGCTCACGACCGACCTGCCGTTGCCGAAGGTGCACCAGGGCAAGGTGCGCGACCTCTACACGCTGCCGGGCGACCGCCTGCTGCTCGTCGCCACGGACCGCGTCTCCGCCTTCGACGTCGTGATGCCGAACGGCGTGCCGCGCAAGGGCGAGGTGCTCACGCGCCTCTCCGCCTACTGGTACGGGCGCACCGCCGAGATCGTCCCGAACGCCTTCGTCGCGATCCTCGACGCCGCGAACGCCGCCGAGTTCGGCGTGACCGATCCTCGCTACTTCGGGCGCTCGATGGTGATGCGCCGGGCCGAGGTGCTGAAGGTCGAGTGCGTGGTGCGTGGCTACCTCACGGGCAGCGGATGGAAGGACTACCTCGCGACCGGCGCGGTCTCCGGCAACGTGATCCCGCCCGGCCTGAAGATGTGCGACCGCCTGATGGACCCGCTCTTCACCCCCAGCTCGAAGGCGGAGCCGCCCGCCCACGACGCGCCGATGACCTACGACGAGGTCGTGGCGCTCCTCGGCGAGGCGGCGGCGAACGCGGTCAAACTGCGCTCGCTCGCCCTCTACCGGTACGGGGCGCACGTCTGCGCGGAGCGCGGCATCCTCGTCGCCGACACGAAGTACGAGTTCGGCATGCTCGACGGCGAGCCGGTGCTGATCGATGAGGTGATGACGCCCGACTCCAGCCGCTTCTGGCCCGCCGACCAGTACGAGCCCGGCCACGACCAGCCCTCCTTCGACAAGCAGCCGCTGCGCGACTGGCTCGAGGCCACTGGCTGGTCGAAGTCGCCCCCCGCCCCCGTGCTGCCGCCGGAGGTCGTCGCCTCGACCTCCGCGCGCTACATCGAGGCGTATCGACGCATCACCGGCGACGACCTGCCGCCGCCCGCAGCCTGAGTTACAACCGAGGAGTCCTGATGGCCCGCTACATCGCCCACGTCAACGTGATGCTTCGCCCGCTGGTGAACGACCCGCAAGGCCTCGTGGTCGCCGGCGGCCTGCAGTCGCTCGGTTTCACCGGCGTGGAAAGCGTCCGCGCCGGCAAGCGCATCGACATCACCCTCGAAGCCGCCTCCGAGGCCGCCGCCACCACCGCCGTCCGCGAGATGTGCCAGAAGCTCCTCGCCAATCCCGTGATCGAGGACTTCGAGTTCGAGGTTGCCGCGCTCGCGACGGCGTAGGGGCTAGCTGATGGACTCCAGCGTCGTCGCAGCGCTGGCCGCAGCAGTCTCGGCGATCGTCGCTGTGCTCGCGTGGTTGGGTACCCGCTCGGCGAATGAGCGTGCGAACAACATCGCTGCTAACAACGGACTCTTGGCCAACGAGGCAAATCGCCTCGCTAAGTCAGCCAATGATGAATCGCTCGCTGCGACGACCCTTGCTAAGGAAGCGAACGATATCTCAGTGCGGGCAACAGAGGAGGCACGTCGATCGGCTGATGCCGCCGAAGCGTCGCTAGCGTTGCAACGAGAAGAGGCCGACGCGGCAATGGTGGAGCGTCGCAGAGCGTCAGAGGCTCATCTGCTCCCGATTTGTTGGGAAAGTCGAGCTGTCGGGCACGGGCCCACTGGCCTTCAAGTGAAGAACTATGGTGCGTCCCTCGCTGATCAGGTGCGGGTATATGTCAGACTCGGCAGGGATAGCTTCCAGCATGGAGAACTTGAGCCGCTCGGTCCGGACGAACTCAAAGGGATTGCGCAGAGGCTCGCGGCATACCACTCGCCTACGGGCGTAGATGGGATTCCCTTGCCACCTGAGGGCTACGCGGCGGCACGAGTCCTCTGGCGAAACCGCGACGGTTCGGAACGAGACACGGGATGGTTACTCGTTCCCCGATACTGACGGATATCGCTTACCCCTGCTTCGGTCGCCTCCACGCCTACCAACCCGCCCCGGTCGTCGCCGCACCGCCGAGGAGCACACGCAGCGTCTCCTCGTGCAGCGCGCCGTTCGAGGTGACGCAGTGGCCGGCGTCGATCGTGGGGACGCCTCGGTCGTCGGTCAGGCGGCCGCCCGCCTCTTCGAGGATCACGACCAGCGCGGCGATGTCCCACGGGCTGATGTCGCCTTCGAGTGCCACCTCGGCCGCGCCCTCCGCGACGAGGCAGTGCTGCCAGAAGTCGCCGTAGCCGCGCGTCCGCCACGCCGAGCGCAGCAGCCCGGTAAAGCCCGGCCAGCGGTCCGCCGTGTACCGCCACGCGCCGTACAGCACCTGCGCGGCATCGAGGCGTGCCACCGGCGAGACGTGGATCCGCTCCCCCGCGTGCGACCGCGCGCCGGTCGCGCCGCGGTACGCCCCCAGCCCGCGCCCGGCCCACCACCGCGTCCCGAGCGCCGGCGCCGAGGCCACCCCCGCCTCGATCCGTCCGTCCACCTCGACGGCGATCAGCGAGGCCCACACCGGCAGGCCGCGCGTGAACCCGTGCGTCCCGTCGATCGGGTCGATGATCCACCGCGTGCCGGAGGCCCCCGGCGTATGCCCCTGCTCCTCGCCGAGGATGGCGTGCTCCGGGTACCGCGCGACGATCAACTCGCGCAGCCGCGCCTCCACCGCCTTGTCCGCGAGCGTGACGAGCGACCCGTCCGCCTTCGCCTCTGTCCCGAGTTCACCTCGATAGAACCCCATCGAGACGCGGTCCGCCTCATCAGCGAGTTCGAGGGCGAAGGCGAGGAGGGAGGAGGTGGTCACAGTGGACGGATCTCGATCCAGTACCAGTCGCGGCTCGCGATGCGTTCCGTGTAGTGGAACTCAACGATGTTGTGGTCATCGTCGATGAGCCACGGTGCGTCCGCGTTCCCGCGACGCTGAATGACATCCGCGACACCATTCGCCAGATTCAAAGCATCGGCCTGCGAGGGCTGACGCTCATAGTGCATCACCATCGACAATCGCTGGCCTTCCAGGCGCTCCTCCGGCGGAACTGTCGACATCGCTTCGCGCAACGCTGCGATGCGCTGGGCGTGAGGATGCCCTTCGGAACGCATCGACTTGGCGGTGTTCTTGATCGGCGGCGGTCCCTCGACCTCGATGCGCATTATTACCCCCCTACGTCGTCAGCGTCCCCTTGGTCGACGGCACGGAACCGGCGATGCGGGAGTCGAGGGTGGTGGCGGCGTCGAGGGCGCGGCCGAGCGCCTTCATCGTCGCTTCGGCGACGTGGTGGTCGTTCGCGCCGGCGAGCATCCGGACGTGCAGCGTGATCTGCGCCGTCGTCGCGAACGAGCGCAGGATGTGCGCCACCATCTCGGTGGGGGCCTCGCCGATCCGCTCGCCGGTGAACGCGAGGTTGACGGCGGCGAACGGCCGGCCGGAGATGTCGATCACGGCCTGGACCAGCGCCTCGTCCAGCGGCACCAGCGCGTCGCCCATGCGCACGATCCCCGCGCGGTCGCCGAGCGCTTCGTCGAACGCCTGGCCGACGGCGAGCGCCACGTCCTCCATTGTGTGGTGGGCGTCCACCTGCAGGTCCCCGGCCGCGCGGATCGTCAGGTCGAAGCGGCCGTGCTTCGCGAACGCCGCCCACATGTGGTCGTAGAACCCGATGCCCGTCTCGACGTCGGACTGCCCGGTGCCGTCCACGGTCAACGCCACCGAGATGGTCGTCTCCGCGGTCATGCGCGAGACGGTCGACGCCCTGAGTGCCTGATTAACCACGGGCCTGCTCCTCACCGATCTCGCGGAATGCCGCGATCACCCGGTCATTCTGCTCCGGCGTGCCAATCGAGATGCGGATGTGGTCGCGCAGCCTCGGCGTGTCGAAGAAGCGCGGGAAGATCCCGCGCTTCCGCAGGCTGTCCCGCACCGCCTTGCCCTCGATCCGCTGGCCTTCGCGACCCAGACGCAGCAGCACGAAGACCGCCTCCGAGGGGTACGGGTGCAGCCAGCCGAGGCCGGCGAGCGCCGCGCTGATTCGCTCGCGTTCCGTCGCCAGCGTCCGCGCCCGCTCGTCGAGGATCGCCGTGTCCTCGAACGAGGCGAGCGCGGCGGCCTCGGCGGCGGCGTTGATGTTGTACGGCTGCTTCGTCCGCATCAGCAGATCGGCGACCTGGGGGTGCATCACCCCGTAGCCGAAGCGCAGCCCGGCCAGCCCGCCCCACTTCGAGAGCGTGCGCAGCACGACGAGCCCTGGTTCGGTCGCCGCACGGCGTGCCAGCGAGAGCGTGTGCGAGAACTCGATGTACGCCTCGTCCAGGACGACAAGCGCCCCGGTGCCGAGCAGCCGCTCGACCAGCGCGACCGGGACGGTGTTCCCCGTCGGGTTGTTCGGCGACGGGATGAAGACGGCCTTCGACTCGCGCGCGGCCGCCTCCAGCCCCTCGAAGTCGAACGCCCAGCCCTCGAGCAGTGGGACGTCGACGACCTCGCCGCCGTGCAGCGCCGCGTCGAAGGCGTACATGCCGAAGGTGGGCGAGGCGGTGACGATCCGGTCGCCCTCGCCGATGAACAGCCGGAACAGCAGGTCGATGATCTCGTCGCTGCCGCTCCCGCACACCACTGACTCCGCAGGGACATCGAGGTACCTCGAGATCGCGGCACGCAGCCGACGCTGGCCGGCGTCGCCGTACCGGTGTGGCTGGTAGTCGCCGCGCAGCGCCTCCAGCGCCTTCGGCGACGGCCCGTACGGGTTCTCGTTCCCGTCGACCTTCACCACCGTCGCCGGGTCGACGCCGTACTGGCGGGCGACGGCGTCGAGGTCCTCGAGGGCCGCGTACGCCGGGATCGAGCGCAGCGCGGGACGCAGCGCCTCCTGCGGGTCGAAGCGACGCACGGCGCCCATCTAGCGCCCCTCCAGCCGGCGCTCGATGCTGCGGGCGTGCCCCGTCAGCCCCTCGGCGCGCGCGAGGCTCGCGGCGTACGGCCCGAGGCGCATGAGGTCGGCGTCCGTCAGCGCGACGATTGAGGTCACCTTGAGGAAGTCGAGGATCGAGAGCGGTGACGCGAACCGCGCCGCGCCGCCCGTGGGCATGACGTGCGACGGCCCGGCCGTGTAGTCGCCCAGCACCTCGGGAGACGACTCGCCGAGGAACACGCCGCCGGCGTTCCGCACGAGCGGCAGCAGCGCCTCGGGGTCCTCGACCAGCAGGCAGAGGTGCTCCGGCGCGAACTCGTTGGCGAGCGCGACGGCCTCCTCCAGGTCGCGGGCGACGACGGCGCCGCCGCGCTCGATCGCCGAACGCGCGATCACGTGCCGCTCCAGCGACGGCAGTTGCTCCTCGACCGCGGCGGCGACCGCCTCGGCCTGCGCCAGCGAGATCGTGATCAGCACCGGCGTGGCAAGCACGTCGTGCTCCGCCTGCGCGAGCAGGTCGGCGGCGCACATCGCCGGGTCGGCGTAGTTGTCCGCGAGCACAAGCGTCTCCGTGGGGCCATAGACCGAGTCGATCCCCACACGCCCGTACAGCTGTTGCTTGGCGATCGTCACGAAGATGCCGCCGGGGCCGAAGATCTTGTCGACGCGCGGGATCGACTCGGTCCCGAAGGCGAGCGCGGCGACCGCCTGCGCGCCCGAGGCGCGGAAGACACGCGTGACGCCGGAGAGGCGCGCCGCGACCAGCTTCAGCGGGTTCACGCTGCCGTCCGCGCGCGCCGCCGTCACCCCGATGACGTCCTCGACACCCGCGACGACGCCTGGCACCGCGGTGTGGATGACCGAGGACGGCAGGACCGCCTCGTTCCCGGTCATGTAGATGCCGGCACGCTGCAACGGGCGCACGAGCATCCCCGTGCCGCGCGCGCTGAACGAGGTGGGCGCGTGCTCCATCTGCGTCTCGTGGTAGCGGCGCACCCGTTCGACGGCGAACGCGATGGCGTCGTGCTCTTCGGGGCTCACGCGCTCGAAGGCGTCGCCGACCTCGTCGTCGCTGACCTCGATGGTCGCGTACGAGGAACCGTCGAAGCGCTGGGAGAAGCGGGTGACCGCGGCGTCGCCCTCCGCGCGCACGGCGTCGATGATCCGCCGGACGTGCTCGGCGGCGGTGGTGGGCGCGCCCCAGAGCTCGTTGATCCCCTGCTGGACGGCGTCGGGAAGCACCGGCTCAGCGAGCGCCGTCCGCAGGAGGACGGTGCGCCGCGCCTCGTCCAGGTCGGTCACCACGCGCAGGGAGCGCACAGAGGAAGTCATCGTTGGAACCTCATCGCAGGTACGAGCGCACGCGCGCTTCCATTCGGTCAGTCGCGTCACGCCAGAACCGCTCGATCCGCTCCTCCGAGACGACGCCGAACGCCTCTCGGATCAGACTGTGCGGGTCCTCGCAGGACGCCTCGATCGCGGCGGCGTCGTACCCCGCCCCCTCGAGGTGGCGCATCATCATCCGCCGGAAGCGCGAGTAGTCCGCCGCCTGGCCCGCCACGTCCGCCGAGACGGTCATCCACTGTGCAAGGTGTTCGTCCGCGATGAACGGGATGCCGCGCACCGGGACAGTCGCCTCGATGGCGGCGCGCACCTCGGCCATCGCCGCCTCGTCCTCGCGGTCACGCCGGTCCATCTCGTATTGCAATGCGCGGTCGAGGACGTTCGCCTTCGGCTCTTCCTTGAGCGGCGAGAACGCGCCGAACGATGGCCGGTAGACCTCGCTGATGAACGTCTCGTCCAGGACGAGGTGGGTGAGGTACCCCGCGATGAACGCCGTCGTCGCGGCGTCGAGCCCCGCGGGTGTCGCGAGCGCCGGGTGCGCCTCGAACATCCGCGCTACACCGTCCTGGTCGCCGAAGTCCTTCAGGTCGAAAAAGTGGGTGACGGCTCGGTCGAGCCGCGTGATCACGCGGATGTCCGGCGCCGTCGCGCCCAGGTAGAACGCACCCCGGTCGGCGTCCACCTCGGGCAGCGCGAGGCGGGCAGCGAGCTGCCGTGCGCGTGCGAGGTGTGACCCGAGCGAAGGCATCGTCCCGCCCCTTCTCCGGACGTCAGACCGCGGCTTCGGCCGCCGCGCGCAGCCGTGCCACGTACTCCGCCCGCCGCGCCCCGCGTGCCCCCTCGGGTGCGGTCGCGTGGCCGATCACGCAGTTCGTCGACTCCATGATCACGTCGATCATACGCAGCCGGTTGGCCCGCAGCGTCGTCCCCGTCTCGGTGCCCTCGATCAGGATCTCGGCGTCTTCCGGCACGAAGCCCTCTGACGCGCCGGAAATGGGGATGACCCGGTACCGGCCGAGGTGGCGCGTCCGTGCGTACTCGTCTGCGAGGCTCGCGTATTCGGAGGCGACGCGGATCGGGAACTCCGGGTCATCGCGCCGCCAGAGCGCGATCGCCTCCTCGATGTTCTCCACCGGGAGGTCCTCGCTGATCACGGCGCCCATCTGGTATTTCGACCGCTTCAGGTCGCACAGCTCCGTCACCGGCGCGGCCGGGAACGTTGCGAGGAACGCGCGCAGCCAGTCCCGTCCGCTGATCGCGAGGTCGAAATGGCCGAGGGCGACCGCCCGTGGCATGTCCTGCGGCCGCATCACTTTCACCTCGATCCCTGGGTCGCCCGATTCCGGATACCGCACGGACGAGGTCGCCTCGTACCCGGGGAACGCGATGCCCGCGTCCGCGAGCGCGGCGACGGTGTGGCGCTGCGCGTGCCCGTCCGGCACGGCGATACGGAACCGCTCGCGCGCCGGGGCGACCGTCGAGGTCCCGCGCGTGACCGCGAGCGGTGTCGGGTCGACGAGGCCGCCCTCGGCCGTCGCCCGCGCCAGCGACAGCAGCGGCCCAAGCGCCGCCGAGAGGTCGCGGGTCGCGAGCGCCTCGCGGTTCGCGATCAGCCAGACCCCGCTCCGGTGGACGGTGCCGAGGACCGCGAGCCCCTCCTTCGCCACGGCCGAGGCCGGGGCGATGGCGAGTTCGGCGTCGCGCGGCGGCCACGCCTCGGCCTGTGCCCAGACTTCGTAGAGCCGGTAGTCCGGGACGCGCAGCCGCGTCAGATAGTGGTGGGCGATCTGCGGGTACTCGGTCGCGACACGCACGATGCCCGCGCCCGCGAGGCTCGCGAGGTCCGCTCCCGGCGCGCCCGCGACCACCAGCGTTTCACCCTCGATGTCGAGCGGACGCAGCGGTACCACGGAGTCGTGTCGATAGCGCACCAGCAGCTCGTCGATCCACGTCCCGCTTGCGATGCCGAGGTCGTACTGGCCGAGGGCTACCTGGATCGGGATGTCCTGGTCGGAGAAGACGCGCACCTGCACGCCCTCGATCCCGTCGACGTCGAAGCGGTACGTGCGCGAACCTTCGAGGTAGCCCTGCGCGCGGAACCCCGCAGCCGCCAGGCGCTCACCGACCGGCGTGCGCAGGTCGCCCCGTGGCACCGCCACGCGCACTGGACGCGTCGAGGCACTCACGATGCGACCTCGGCGAGACGCAGGAGGTCGGCGCCCCATCCGCACGCGGGCGCGGCCGCGCCGCCCAGCGTCTGGGTGAGGCCGTCGTACCGTCCGCCCCCGAGGAGGGTGCGTCCGTCCGTGCCGGAGCCTTGGCGGAACCGGAACGTCACGCCGCTGTAGTACTCGAAGTTACGCGCCGTCGCGGCCAGCACCCGGTACGGCACGCCCGTGCCATCAAGCGCCGCCGCCGTCCGTGCGAGGTCATCGATGGGCGCGGCCGCGGCCGGCACCGTGGCGAGCATCGCCGCGCGCAGGTTCTGGATGTAGCCGGCCGATGCACCATCGACACCGGTGAGCAGCCGCAGGCTCGCGGCCTGGTCCGGGTGTGCCTGCGCGAGCCGTTCTGTGACGCCCGCGTCGCCCTCTAGCATCAGGTCGTACGCTTCCACCTGCTGCGTGGGAGATAGCCCGGCAGCGGCGAACGCGGCGCGTACCAGCCCCGCGTGCGCGAGGTCGACCGTGAAGTCGCCTCCGCTGAGGCCGCGCAGGAACGTCGCGGCGAGCGTCAGCAGTTCCGCATCGCCCTCAGCGGCAGCGGGGCCGAAGAGCTCGACGCCGCATTGCCAGACCTCGCGGTCGCCGTCCACGGCGAAGCGGTAGACCGGGGCGACGTACGCGACGCGCGCTGTCGAGGATCCCCCCGCGCGGACCGCGTCGGCGTACCAGCGCGCCGCGGCGACCGTCGCGTCCGGCCGGAGCACGACTCGCTCGCCGCTCCACCCGTCCCAGTCGAGGAAGGAATACACGCGTTCCAACGCTTGTGGGGAGAGCGTCCCGGCCGCCGTGTAGAGGTGCAGCGGCTCGATCGTCGGCGTCCGGATCTCGAGATAGCCCGCGCCTTCGACAGCATCGAGGAACCGCCGCTCGACCGCGCGGAACCGCCGCATCTCCGCCGGGCCGAAGTCGCGCATACCGGGGCTGTGGAGGCCTCGATCGGGCATGGACGGCTCCTCGGCTGTGGTGCGTCGCGGGGCGGACGGGTTCGCGGTCATTCTACGGGCCTCACTCTCTGACGGGTGCGGGACATCGAGGTCGGCGGGACACGGTAATGCGCCCGCGACGGCCTGCCGTCGTGGCGCTCCTGCGTGCCTGGATCGGTTGGATCGGCTAGCGGTGCAGACGCGCGCACGACGGCGTGCCATGCGCATGAGCCGCGTGGGCGGAGTGCGCGTGGCCGGCGTGCGCGTGGACGAAGTGCGTCTGTCGCATGATGAATCGAGGCTACGGGTGCCCTCGGTTACCGGCAACCTACCGTCGGATCGTCGTCACGTCCCCGGCTGCGAACGCGCGGCGCGTGCCATCGGCCAGCGCCAGCACCAGTTCACCCGTCGAGGTCACGTCCACCGCTTCGCCCTCGACCTCTCCGGAAGGCGTCGCGAGGCGCACCTGCTGCCCGATGGTGATCAACCGCGCCCGCCATTCCGCAAGCAGTGCCGCCGGCTCGGTCTCGGCCTGTGCCGCGCGCCGGTCGAATGCCGTCGACAGCGCCGCCAGCAGCACCTCGCGGGGCGGGGCGGGGTGGCCCGCTCCTTCGATGCTCGTGGCGATTGCCCCTACCTCCGGCGGCAGCTCCGGGGCGGTACGAAGGTTGATCCCGATTCCCACAAACACGTCCAGGGCTGTCCCGCGTGGCCGCGCTTCGGCCAGGATGCCCGCCAGTTTCTTGCCCTTCACCTGGAGGTCGTTCGGCCACTTCAGGTCGACGGCGAGTCCGCACGCCGCCTGGATCGCCTCGGCGGCCGCGACCGCGGCGGCCAGCCCGAGCAGCGGTGCTCCCTCCGCCCGCGTGGGACAGAGGTGGTAGGTCACGTACAGCCCCGCAGCGGCGGCGGATACCCACGAGCGACCCTGGCGGCCGCGACCGGCGCTCTGCTCACCTGCCATGTACGCGGTGCCGCACGGACGCCCCTCGGCTGCCCCCTCCCGCGCGTCGTCCATTGTCGATGTCGTCGTTTCGACGTACACCACCTCTGCACCCACGCGGGAGGAGTGGCGAAGGCTGTGGTAGCGGGCGAGGTCGAACGGCATGCACGCACCGTAGCGAGGTGTGCAGGTCGATGCGAGAGGGTCGAGGGGGATTTCTGGAGCGCGTAGGGGGCATTCTTCAGGACGCCCGGATCCAGCTCACGGCACATAAGCGTGAGGGGCGTCCCCATGGGGACGCCCCTCCGTTTTGTAGGCCACTCAGGACCGGGGGTTAAGTTTCGGCCACCTCCACGTGTGGCCGGCCCGGTTGGTGACTACTGTCATCGGTCACGCGCATCACCCCCTTTCCTGCCGCTGACACTAGAGAACGCCGATCCGCTTGTCAACAGGTCTCGATAGGGGATGTGATCATTTGTTTTTCCGCGGTTACGAGCCCGTGACGGCTTTCACAGCCGCCGCCGCGGAGGCAACCATCTGGTCAACTTCAGCACCGTTGATGCTCAGTGGCGGGGCAAAGAGCACGTTGTCCCCCACCACCCGAGTGATGAGTGAGCCCTGCTCGCGCATGTGCCGCTGCACCTTGATCGCCATCGTTTCGGATGCGTCATATGGCGTATTCGCAGCGGCGTCTCGCATCAGCGTGAAGCCGGCGATGAGACCCAGCCAGCGGAGGTTCGCGACGTGCGGGTGCTTGCCCAGAGCGGCCTGCAGCCCCTCGCCCAACCGCTCGCCCATCTTCGTCGCGTTCTCCAGCAAGCCCTCGTCCTCGAAAATCTGCAGGTTCCGCAGGCCGACGGCAGCCGCCGTGGGATGGGCCGAGTTCGTGTAGGCGTGCATGAACCGCGCGTCGGGTGGCAGGTCGTGTAGCGCCTCGCTGATCTCGGTGGAGACGATGAACGCGCCCATCGGGATGTAGCCGGAGGTGATCGCCTTCGCGATCGAGACGATGTCCGGGTTCACGCCCCATCGCTGCAGGGCGAACCAGTACCCGGTCCGCCCGAAGCCCGTGATCACCTCGTCTGCGATGAACAAGACGTCGTACCGGTCACAGATCTCGCGCACCTTCGCGAAGTAGTCGGGGGCTGGCGTCCACACCCCACCCGCGCCCTTCACCGGCTCCGCAATGAACGCGGCCACGGTGTCCGCACCTTCACGCTTGATCGCCTCCTCCAGCCAGTGCGCGCACTCCCCGTCCGTGTTCGGGGTGCAGTCGCACTCGAGGTTGTCCGGCTTCTTCGTGTGGACGACCTCGGGGACCAGCGGCCCGAAGTACTTCCAGAACACCGGCAGCCCGGTCATCGAGGATGCCGCGAGGGTGCCGCCGTGGTACGAGCGTTCCCGCGCGATGATCTTCACTTTGGTCGGGCGGCCTTTCAGGTTCCAGTAGAACCGTGCCGTCTTGAACGCACCCTCGTTTGACTCGGACCCGGAGTTTGTGAAGAAGACCGCCGCCATGTTGTCGTAGCAGAGGTCAATGACCTTCGAGGCGAGTTTGATCGCCGGGACGTTCGAGAACCCTACATAGTTGTTGGTGAATGCGACCTTCCGCATCTGCTCCGCCGCCGCGTCCGCCAGTTCGCCTCGTCCGTGGCCGACGGCGACGTTCCAGAGCGACGAGAGGCCATCGATATACCGGCGGCCCTGCAGGTCGGTCAGCCAGACCCCCTCGCCGTGGTCGAAGATCACCGGCTGCTGGTGGTCGGGGGCGTAGTACTGCGGGTGGAGGAGGTGCGCGAGGTCCTCGCGCGTAAGGTCGGTGTACGTCTGGGGGTCGATGGCCACGGACGGCTCCTTCGAGAAGACGGGGCGAGTCCGGAGTCTACCCGAACCGCCGCGCAATCTCCTCGCGTGCCACGACGCGGTCGTCGAACGGCACCGCGCCGCTGGCGTACTCAATCGTCGTCTCGTGCCCCTTGCCGGCGATGAGCACGAGGTCGCCCGGCTGTGCGATCTCAAGCGCGCGCGCGATGGCGGCTCGGCGGTCGGGGATGCGTTCGAATCGCTCGCCTTCAATCGCTCCGGCGGCCCGCATCGCCTGGGCGATGTCGTCGATGATCGCCTCGGACGCCTCCGAGCGTGGATCTTCGTCGGCGAGGATTGTGAAGTCGACACTGGCGGCGGCGGCCGCTCCCATTCCGGTGCGACGCTCCTTGCCGCGCTCCCCAGCGCAGCCGAAGACCGCGATCAGCCGCCCGTTGGTCACCTCGCGGAGCGTCTCCGCCGCATGGTGGAGCGCCTCTCCCGTATGCGCGTAGTCGACAACCACCGGGAATGGCGCACCCGTAATCCGTTCCATGCGACCGGGTACCCCTGCGCAGGCGGCGACGCCCATCGCCGCCGCCCCGACGTCGAGGCCGATGGCGCTGGCACAGGTGATCGCAGCGGCTGCATTCGCCACGTTGAACTCGCCGGGGAGGCGCACGCTGCACTCGACCGACTCGTCCTCTTCGTCGGCGGTCAGTGCGAAGGTGGAGCCGTCGTCCCACAACATCACGTCGTCCACGGTGACGTCGGCCTCGTCGTCGTGCAGCGCATAGGTGACCACGCGCGCCTTCGTCCGGCTGGCAAAATAGCGCCACGCCGGGTCGTCCTGGTTCAGGACCGCGACCCCCGGCGAGTGGCCGTGCCCGCCGGCTGGCAACATCTCAAAGAGCCGCCCCTTCGCTTTTCGGTACGCCTCGACGGTGCCGTGGAAGTCGAGGTGGTCCGGCGTCAGGTTCGTGAAGATCGCGGCGTGGAATTCGCATGCGTCCACCCGGTGCAGGTCGAGTCCGATCGAGGTCGCCTCGATCACCGCGTGCGTGCAGCCGGCATCGACCATTTCGGCAAGCAGCTGCTGCACGAATGGCGCCTCCTGCGAGGTGAGCCGCGTGGGGTTCGGGATCGTCCGGCCGGCGATCCGGCACTCGATGGTGGTGAGCAGCCCGGCCTTCAGCCCGGCACCTTCGAGGGCCGCCACCATGAAGAAGCACGTCGTTGACTTTCCATCCGTCCCGGTCACGCCGATAACGGTCAGCTTCTTCGCCGGGTAGTCCTCGTGTGCCGCGCTGACCTGCGCCATCGTTGCCCGCGGGTTCGGGACCCCGACCACCGGCACGCCGAGGCCGCCCATCTCTGCCTCGCGCCCCGCGACGCAGACAAGCGCGACCGCGCCGCGCTCGACAGCGGCCCGCGCGAACGCGTGCCCGTCCGCCCGCTCGCCTGGCATGCAGATGAAGAGGTCGCCCGCCTCCACCTGGCGGGAGTCAAACTGGACCGCCCGGACAGCAGGTGGGAGCGCTACGCGCACCTCGTCGGGGACGGAGGTCGGCAGGCCGCGTCGCCAGTCGCCACGTGCGAGATTCGAGGGTGGCTGGGTCATGCTCAGAATCCTACCGCCTCAGTGCCGATGCGCCTCCGAGAGGTGCTGTATATTCTTCAGCGGCTCACGAAATAGAAGTAATGGTACGGGGCCCGGAAGGAGCATCCATGGCGGTGGTGTTGGCCTGCTGAACTCAAGGCCGCGATCGATTCGTCTCGATCAGACGGCTTCCCGATCCTCTGGGCGTCTGTCGTACGCGTCATTCAGCGCGACCAGATGATTGCCTCTCGCGACTAGTCGAGTGCATCGGAGGGCCTCGCGGCTTCGCACCGTCCCCCTCCCGCCTTTACGCTTGAACCACACACACGCTCGATCGAGGTGAGCTCGTATGGCAGTCGAATTGACCGAAGAATTCCAGACGGCGATCAATAACGCCTTCACGGACGGCTGCCCGATCATCTGGACCAGTGCGGGCGCCAACGGCCAGCCGAGTCTCGCCTTCTTCGGAACGACCCAGGCCTACTCCAGCCACGAGATCGCGATCTGGATGCGCACCACCAACCGGGGTTTTCTCCAGCGCATCGAGGAGAATCCGCAGGTCGCGATGATGTACCGCAACGCCCCGGCCCGCCTGACCTTCCAGGTCCACGGCGAGGCCCGTCGCGTCGACGACCCGGCCGTGAAGAAGCACGTTTACGAGCACGCTGCCGAAGCCGAGCGGAAGGCCGACCCGGATCGCCTCGGCACTGCCGTGATTGTCGAGGTCGTCCGCGTGATCCAGCGTGGACAGGTGATCATGGCCCGCGACGGCGACACTGGTACCGCCGAGTAGGCGGAGCCGCCTCCTGACCGGCCGTACGTCAGCTGGAGGATAGAGCGGCCGAGCGTCCCCCGGAGCAGACCAGGGGCTGGTGCTTCGCGAGTGGCTAACAATCTGCTATAACCCTCTCCGCAGCCGTCCGCTGGCGCGCGCGGCCATCAGCGATCGGAGGGGGCTTTCGCATGAACGCACTTGAAGGCATTCGCGTCCTCGACCTGACGACAGGCGTCGCCGGACCGAACTGCACGAAGCTTCTCGCTGATTTCGGCGCGGACGTCATCAAGGTTGAACCCGCGGGCGGCGACCCCACCCGATCCATCCCCCCTTTTGCGGGCGACGAGCCGGGGCCGGAACGGTCGCTACTTTTCCTGCATCTCAACACTAATAAGCGCTCCGTGACGGTGGACCCCGCCACCAGCGCAGGCCGCGATTTGCTTCACCGTCTGGCGTCAACTGCGCAAATTGTTGTTGAGGATGGAGCGCCGGGCAGTCTTGCGGCGGTAGGGCTCGACTACAGATCGCTGTCCGCAGGCCGTCCAGACTTGGTGTACGTCTCCATCACGCCGTGGGGCCAGACGGGACCGTACGCCGAGGCAAACCTCCGCGCGTCCGAGATCATCTACCAAGGGATGGGCGGGCCCGCTCTCCAGACCGGATCCGCCGCCCGCGAACCGCTCAAACTCGCCGGTCAACTGGCTCAGATGCAGGCGGGTGCCGTCGCCGCATATTCCGCTGTCATCGCGCTGTTCCGCGTCGAAGGGGGCGGGGAGGGCGACCACGTCGACATCTCCATTTACCAGACGCAAGCGGGCACGCGAGATCGCCGGACGATCAGCCTCACGTCCTACTCCTACACCGGGGCGTCAGCGAAACGGACACTAGGCGCTGGCATTTCGCTAGCCGGCGGCGTCAGGCCCACGGCCGACGGGTATATCAACCTGCTCGCCACCGGCCGGGCCCGGATGGACCAGTTCGTCCAGATGATTGGTCGGGACGACCTCGTGGGTGACCCGCGCCTGGTGCAGCAGCCGACCACGCTCGATCCGGCGTTCGTGGAGGAAGTATCTGCCTCCTACCTCACATGGCTCCTCCAGCAGGACAAGCGCGAGGCGGTGGCGGAGGCCCAGCGGCGCGGTCTGCTGGCGGGAGTCGTCAACACGCCCGCCGACCTCGTCACCGACCCGCATTACCGCGAGCGCGGCGTATGGGATTCCATTGAGCATCCGGTCGCAGGCACATTCGAGTACCCGGGGCGGCCGTTCATCATGTCAGACACGCCACGCCCGGCGCCGCGCCGCGCGCCGCTGCTGGGCGAGCACAACCAAGAGATCCTGGGCGAACTCGGGGTTGCGGCGGCGGAGTTACCTCAGCTCCGGGCCCAGGGCGTCATCTAGGAAGAGGCGGGAGAATCGTATGGCCTCACTACCACTTGAAGGCATCCGAGTCGCGGACATGACCGTGGTCTGGGCAGGGCCATACGTGACCCAGTTGCTAGCCGAATGGGGCGCCGAGGTGATCCGCGTGGAGCCACGTACGCGAATCCAGCCGCTGACCCGAGGGGCAGACATGCAACCGCCCCCAGAGGCCGCGCTTCGGCAGCTCGCTCAGATGGGGATGACCCTCTTCGCGTTCCCGGACTTCAAATCCGGGAACGATCCGTGGAACCGGAGTCCGGGGTTCAACTCGCACGCGCGCAATAAGCGATCGATGACCGCGGACGTCACCACGCCGGAAGGGCGCGAAACGTTCCTTCGGCTGATCGAGAAGTGCGATGTCATGGTCGAAAACAACGTTCCGGAGACGATCGAGAAGGCGAACCTGACCTACGACGTCCTGAAGGAACGCAACCCCAACCTGATCATGCTGCGGATGCCGGCGTTCGGGCTCTCCGGGCCCTATAAGAACTACCGCGCGCTCGGCACTCACATCGAGGGCATGATCGGCCACCACTACCTCCGTTCCTATCCGGATGAGACGCCGGAGGCCGCGGGCGATGTCTATACCGGCGACGCTGTGGCCGGCGTGATGGGGGCGTTCAGCGTGGCCATGGCGTTGCGCGTCCGCAGACGCACCGGCCGTGGCCAGATGATCGAACTCTCGCAGGCGGAGAACTTCCTGCCGATCCTCGGGGATTTCATCCTCGACTGGTCCGTCAACAACCGTGACGCTGGACCGCAAGGGAACCAGCACCGGTCGCACGCACCGCATGGCTTCTACCCGTGCGTGGGGGACGACCGATGGATCGGTATCGACTGCGACTCCGACGAGGCATGGCAGGCGCTCTGCCGCATCCTCGGCGCGCCCGGGCTTGCGGTGGACGAGCGATTCAAGACGGAGTCGGACCGCTTCCAGCACCGCGTCCTACTCGACCGCGAGATTGCTAACCACACACGTCAGCACTCGGATGCCGACCTCTTCCAGTCCCTGCAAGCCGCTGGTGTGATCGCTGGGCCGGTGCAGACGGACGGGGACGCGTTTGCGTGCCCGCAACTCAACGCGCGCGGCTTCTTCGAGGATCTCCCGGATTCGGACTTCGGCACACGCCGCTACCCGGGGCTCGTGTTCAGCATGGAGAACACGCCCAACCGGCTCCGGTGGGCCGCCCCGAAGCTTGGTCAGGACAACGAATACGTGTACCGAGAAATCCTGGGCTACTCCGACGAGGAATATCGGCGGGCTCAGGAGAGCGGCCAGGTGGGCTTGGGCTACGCGCCTGGGGTCGTCCCCTGGCTGCCTGCGGAGAAATCCGAATAGAGGAGGCAGTCGATGGACTGGAGCGATTCCCCGGAGCAGAAGGCATTCAGGGAGGACGTGAGTTCCTTCATCCAGCAGCGGTTGCCCGAACGGTATCGCGACCCCGACCGGGGGACGGGCCTGTTCGAGGGCGGCTGGCAAAGCGACCGTAAGTCACCCGATCCAGACGTGCAGTCCGCAGCGCAGATGTGGGCCGCTGCGCTTGCCGAGCGAGGCTGGATCGCTCCGCACTGGCCGAAGCAGTTCGGTGGCGCCGGCCTGACCGTCGTCGAGCAATTCATCTTCAACCACGAGATGGCGAAAGCCGGTGCGCCATCCGTCGGCGGCATGGGCGTCTCGATGCTCGGACCGACATTGATCGTCCATGGCAGCCCGGAGCAGAAGGCGGAGCACCTGCCGAAGATTCTCTCGGGTGAGGTCGCCTGGGCAGAGGGCTACTCCGAGCCAGGCGCCGGTTCCGACCTCGCTTCGCTCCAGACCCGTGCCGTACGCGAAGGCGACGAGTACGTCATCAACGGGCAGAAGATCTGGACCTCCGGAGCGCAGTACGCGGACTGGCTCTTTGCTCTGGTGCGCACCGACCCGGACGCGCCGAAGCACCGCGGGATTTCGTTCCTGGTGATCGACCGCAATACGCCGGGGATATCGATCCGCCCGCTCACGGACATGGGCTGGAACCAGCCGTTCAACGAGACGTTCTTTGAGGATGTACGTGTCCCCGCGAAGAACCGCGTGGGCGACGAGAATCGTGGGTGGTACGTCGGCATGACGCTGCTGGACTTCGAACGGTCTGGTATCGGGACGTCGGTCATGGCCCGGCGGCAGCTACAGTCTCTGATCGACTATGCCCGGACTGCCGAGGGACGATCGAAGTCGCAGTTCGTGAATAACCCGGCGCTTCGGCTTGAGGCAGCGGACCGACACATCGAGATTGAAATCGAAGAGGCGATGTCGCTCCGGATCGTCTCGATTCAGGCTGCCGGCCAGATCCCGAACTACGAATCGTCCATGGTCAAGATGTTTGGCTCGGAATCGCTCCAACGGTTGCAGCGACTGGGTACTCGGGCTTTTGGTCTGTACTCCAACATCTGGGATGAGGACGACCAGCACGCACCGTTGCGAGCCACGTTCACCCATGGCTATATCTGGTCGATCCCGATGACGATCGCTGGCGGTACTTCGGAGATCCAGCGAAACATCATCGCGACACGAGGACTTGGCCTGCCTCGCGGCTAGCAGACGGGCTGCGCGGTTCCATGCTGGTGTCCGGTTCGGTCCATGGCGCCTGGATGGAGCACGACTTCGTCGCGCGCCGGTTCATAGCCTCCCAGTGAGTGACCGCGGAGTTGTCTGGCATGCTATGCGGCTAGGGATGAAACTCTCCGCTGTCTTGAAGGTTCTCGGCAGCGTGGGCAAACTCGCGCAAAGCGGCGACTAAACGAGTCACGCTCGCTTCGCCCATCTGCGCGAAGATGCGTTCGAGGTAGGCGTGGCTGGCCGCCTCGATCGCCCTCACCACCGTGCGGCCTTCCTCAGTGAGGAATACGCGTACCACGCGTCCGTCGTTCGGATCCGGCCGGCGCTCGATGAGGTGGTGACGGGCGAGTCGGTCGGTCAACCCGGTCATCGTCGCGGGCCTTACCCGCATTGTAGCCGCGAGCTCACCCGCGGCCTGACCATCCCGATCGAGCAGCAAGAACATCACGCGTAGTTGCGGCATCGTCAGGCCGCGTGAATCCCAGAACTGGAGCCGGATCGGGTCGGCGACGTTCAATACCCGGGCGTATGCCCGGATGGCGCGGTCGACCAGCGCTTGCTCGACCACAGAACATCCTTCCGCCCATGGTATTTTCGATAAGCCTAATGAACTAACACAAGAGAAGTCCAGTCCAAATCCAGATCAGACGGGGGATGGGAGCAACTTGGCGGAAGTTATCGCGTCAGGTGTTGATGGCTGGACACCTGTTTGGCACACGCGCGGGTGTCCAAACTTGCAGTTGTTGAGGCGTGGGCTGTCAGGGGGCCTGTAAGCCGAATTCTGTACCGCGTTTCGTGCCCAACGAGGCGCGGCGGCGACCATCCATCTAGGACACCGGTTACCCGGCGCCTCCAGCAGCCTACCCGGGAGCAGCGCCGGACACGCCCACGCTCCCCTATTTGGCCTTGCTCCGGGTGGGGTTTACCGCGGCCGCCGCGTTACCGCGACGCCGGTGCGCTCTTACCGCACCATTTCAACCTTACCGGGCTGTCCGAAGACCCCCGGCGGTATGTTTCTGTGGCACTATCCGTCGGCTCACGCCGCCCGGCCGTTAGCCGGCACCCTGTCCGGTCGGAGTTCGGACTTTCCTCCCGCCGCCCCGAAGGGCGACCGGCGGCCGCCCGGCCCCCTGACTTTTTAATCCTAACTCACGCACACTGAGATTCTCAGATCGAGGATTACGTCGCTTCGTACCGACGTGTCACACGTATCCGTTTGTCTCGCACGACCACCTCCGCGACCGCGTCCAGCAGCAGTGCGCGCTTCTCGGCGAACTCCAGGCTATCCCACTCTGCGGTCAGACGGTCGGCGGCCGTGACCGCGTCCAGGCGCGGAGAAGCCGCCTGGGCGGCCGTAGTGAGCCGCACGGCCTCTAGAGCCGGCTCCCCCGCCCTACGTACAACGTCGCGGTAGGTGAGCTCGCCGGCGGCCCACCGTTCGAGGGTGCGCGCGACCTCGCGGTCGAGAGCGATGCGGCGGGCCTCCGTCGTGCGCGGCGAAGGAGGTTTCCGTGCCACGGAGAGGCGACCGGAGACGAGCGCATCGCGCACGGCTGCCTCCAACACCTCCGTCCGCTGGGAGTGGTAAGCGCAGCGCCCCTGGTTCGTCGCGGAGGCGCAGCGGTAATACGTCTTCGCCTCCCCGCCCCCGGTGGAGCGTCGGGCGCCCAGCAGGCGAGCGCCGCAGTGGCCGCAGCGCGCGAGCCCGGCGAGCAGGTAAGCGTGACGGTGTTGATCGGCGGGGGCGGTGCGACGGCGGGCCATCCGTGCCTGCACCTCCTCGAATTGGCCGCGACGGAGCAGCGCCGGGTGCGCCCCCGTGACGACGATGCCCAAGCGACGATAGGTGCCGGTATAAGTGGGGTTGCGAAGCACCGCGCGCACCGAACCAGCACTCCACGGTTTGCCAAGGCGGGTGTGGATGCCGTCCTCGTTCAACTGGCGGGCGATGCGCCGGACGCCTTCGTATCCGTCCAGGTAGAGGCTGAAAATTCGGCGCACCACTGCGGCTTCGTGGTCGTCCACCACGAGGTTTCGTCCCTCGATGGCGTACCCGAACGGCGCTCGCCCCAGCACCTGCCCGCGCAACGCCCGCTTCCGCATCGATTCGCGCGCCCGCTCTCGCCGCCGCTCGTTCGGCGCGCGGCCGAGCCACGCTGACCGAAGTGCTTGCTCTGGCGTCGAAGCGTCAGCCAGTCGCACCATGGCTCCGGTAGCCAGCAAGGCGAGCAGTCGCTCCGCCCGATCCAGCGCACGCTCCCCCAGCACCTCTGCGCTTGCCAGCACGACGGTTGGCCGCTCTGCGGCAGTCGCAAGGGCGTCGAGGAGCGTCGTGAAGCCTGCCAGCCCGGCGGCGTTCGGGGTGTCCTGGTGTGTCTCGATGGCAACGTAGCCCTCGGCGCTGATCAAGGCGGATGTTGCGGCCCGCTGGAGGGAGAGGCCCAACGGAGGGTCGGCGTCCGGCAGCGGGCGGAGGTAGACGAGTGCTGGGCGGCCCTCGGTGGCCAGATTCGCGGGCATGTTTCGAGTTTACGCCGGTTGGGTGGCCCGGCCGGGGTGCGGCTGGCGGTAGTCGGGGTACGATGGAAAGGCCTCATTCGAGGCACCCCGGAGGTTTTCCCGTGCTGATTAATGTCTCCACGCTGCTCACCGAGCCGGTGGGCCACGCACGTCGCCTCCACGCGGAGCGGGAGCGCTGTGCGGTGCCCGAGGAGCGGTTCGAGCAGGAAGTGACCGGGGAGATACGGCTGATCCGCTCCGAGCGGGGCGTCCTGGTCATGGCCACGTTCGACCTGGCGCCGGTGACCGTCGAGTGTGGGCGCTGTCTGGAATCGTTCCAAATGCCGGTTCACCTCGATTTTGACGAGGAGTATGTACTCCCTCGTGACCCCGTGACCGGCGCGGCCCCCCCGGTGGATGCGGAAGACTTTCTCATCGACGAGAAGCGGCACCTCGACCTCAGCGAAGCCGTCCGGCAATATGAACAGTCCGCCCTCCCGATCCAGCCGGTCTGTCGGCCGGACTGCCGAGGGCTGTGCCCCACCTGCGGGCGCAACCTGAACCGTGAAACCTGCGCCTGCCTTCCGGTAGGCAGGAGTGACCCATGGGGCCCGCTGCGGTCACTGGCCGAGCGGCTTCAGACGGAGGATGGCGATGGCTCTCCCAAAGCGTAGGACCCCCGTGTCGAAGCGGAAGACTCGCCAGAGTCACGACGGCGTCGCGGTGCCAAACTTGGTCCGCGACCCCGCGACCGGCGGAGTGAAGATCAACCACACCGCGGGCGGCGCGCGTGATGCCAAGGGCCGCCTCATCGAGCGCGGCGAGGCGTAACCCCCGGTGCCCTCCCCCGCTGAGACGGTCGCCGCGACCCTCGACCGGATCGCCTCGCTCCCTGTGGCCACGGACACCGCTTGGGTCTTTCCCGGGCAGGGCGCGCAGGCCGTGGGGATGGGTGCCGACCTGTACGAACAGTTACCCGCTGCCCGTGCCGTGTTCGACGTTGCCGACGCCGCGCTCGGCATCTCGTTGACCTCGCTCTGCTTCACCGGGCCCGAGGCTGACCTGACGCAGACGGTGAACACGCAGCCAGCGCTCGTGACGCACGCCGTCGCGGCGCTGGTCGCGGCCCTCGATGCCGGTACGCTCACCCGTCGCCCCGCCTTCGTCGCCGGCCACTCGCTCGGCGAGTACGCGGCGCTGGTGGCCGCCGGCTCCGTCACATTCGATGTGGGCGTGCGGCTAGTGCGCGCACGCGGCGAGGCGATGCAGGCCGCTTGCGACGCGCAGCCGAGCACCATGGCGGCCATCCTCGGGTTGGAGCCAGACGCCCTCCGCGCAGCGATCACCCCGCACGGCGCTTCGCTCTGCAACATCAACGCGCCCGGCAACATCACCATCGGTGGCACGGTCGCGGCGGTGGAGGCGGCCTCGGCCGCTGCCACGGCGGCTGGTGCGTCGCGTGCGGTGCCACTCACCGTGGCCGGCGCGTTCCACACGCCGCTGATGGCAGGTGCCGCGGAGCGGATGCGGGTCGCCCTCGCGGGGACGACGTTCAGGGACCCGACGATGCCCGTTATCTCCAACGTGACCGCGACCCCACTGACTTCCGGCGCGGCATTCGCCGCCGAACTGGAGCAGCAGATCACCGCCCCGGTGCTGTGGCTCGCCTCGGTGTCAGCGATGCAGGCTGCGGGAGTCTCAAAGTTCATCGAGTTTGGCCCCGGCAAGGTGCTTTCTGGCCTGTTCAAGCGCATTGACCGTTCGTTTGACGTGAAGAATGTTGGCACGGTCGAGGAGGTCCGCGCGTGACGGAGCACGCACCCGGATCGTTACGCGGGCGTGTGGCGGTCGTCACCGGTGGTGGGCGTGGCATCGGCCGTGCGATCGCCACCGATCTGGCCCGTGCTGGCGCGGACATCGCCCTCACCTACCGCTCCGACCCGGCGCAGGCTGAGGTTGTGGCGGCGGAACTCGCCGCCACACACGGCGTCCGCGTCCGCGCTGTCCAGTGTGATGTCCGTGAGTCGGCCGACATCGAACGCCTGATCAACGAGGCAAAAGACAACCTCGGTGGGCTGCACATCCTCGTGAACAACGCGGGGATGACCGCCGACGGCCTGGTGATGCGGATGTCCGAGCAGGCCTGGGACGACGTGATTGAGACGAACCTGCGTGGCACCTTCCTCGCGAGTAAGGCCGCGATCCGGCATATGCTGCGCGAGCGCTGGGGCCGTGTCATTAACATCACCTCGGTCGTCGGTATCTCCGGCAACGCCGGGCAGGCGAACTACGCGGCTGCGAAGGCGGGGATCATCGGGTTCACCCGTTCGCTTGCCCTCGAAGTAGCCTCCCGGAACATCACGGTGAATGCGGTGGCGCCGGGATTCGTCCTGACCGATATGACCGCCGGATTGACCGACGACCAGAAAGACGCCATCAAGGGCCGCATCCCCATGGGTCGGTACGCGGACGCAGGAGAGATTTCCCCGGTGGTCGTCTTCCTCGCCTCGGAGGGCGCCTCCTACATCACCGGCCAGGTGATCAATGTGGATGGTGGGCTGGTGATGGCCTAGCCGTCGCCGTTGTTGCGCCCGTCGCCTACCCTCCCCCCGCCACCCGATCGAGGTTTCCATGGCCAGCAGCCGTCGTCGCTCCCGTATCGTCGCCTTCCAGGCGCTGTTCGAGGCTGACCTTGGCGGGCACCCCCTGGGGCCGGTGCTGGCGCGCCACCTGGCGGAGGCTGGGCTAGATGCCGAGGGCCTTCGGTTCGCCCGCGGGCTGGCGGAGGGAATTCAGGCAAATCTGACGGACATTGACGCTGTCATCCAGCGCCATGCCCCCGCCTTCCCCCTGGCAGAGATGGCCGCTGTGGACCGAAATGTGCTGCGCCTTGCGGTCTACGAAGTGCTCTTCGATACTGACCGCGCTCCGCTCCGAGCGGCGATCAACGAGGCCGTGGAGATCGCCAAGGGGTACGGTTCGGAGTCGTCTGGCCGTTTCATCAATGGCGTGCTGGGCGCGGTCGCCCTGGAGGCGGCGGAACGACAGGGATCTGCCGGCCAGGGGGAATCCGGACCGCCTGAGGGCGGATGACAGGAAAAGGACTGCTAGTGGCAACTGTATTTGAGCGCGTGCGCGCGTTGATCGTGGAACAGCTGGGCGTCGAGGAGGAAGAGGTCACCGCGAACGCTTCGTTCGTGGACGACCTCAACGCGGACTCCCTCGACCTTGTCGAGCTGATCATGTCCATCGAGGAGGAGTTCTCGAAGGACGGGAACCAGTTGGAGATCTCGGACGAGGACGCGGAAAAGATCCGCAACGTCCAGGACGCTATCGACTACTTGCGAGACCAGGGCATCGAGGACTAGCCCTTACGCCCCGCGTAGCTCGAACTTTGAACGCCCCGGAGTCCGTCTGACGGCCCGGGGCGTATCATTCCACCATGGAACTCTTCGGCGTTGGCCCGCTGGAAGCGCTGCTGGTCGGCGTCATCGCGTTTCTCGTTGTCGGGCCGGACAGATTCCCCGAACTCGCCCGTCAAGCGGGCAAGTGGTATCGCGTCGCCCGTGCCTTCACAGCTGATGTGATGTCGGATGTGCAGGGCGCCGTCAAAGAATTGGAAGCCGAGGTTGACGCCTCGACCGGCGGCTTGCGTTCCATCCGCGAACTGACCGAAGCGGGTAGCATCCTGAGCGAGGCCCGCGCCGACGTGGAGACGGCGACCTCTTCCGTCCAGGCTGTGGTCGAAACCAGTGCCGTTTCCACGGAGCCCGCCCCCACACAGGCTGTTCCGGTATTTGAGGCTGCCGCGAGCGCGGTCACGTCCCCGTCCGAAGCGTCGGCGTCAGCGTCCGTAAACCCGGCCCCGCAGCCATCGAGTGGTGCCCACGGCGACCCGTTTGATGCCGCAGAGGTGAAGCGCCGAGAAGCGGCAGCCCGTGAGGCGGCCGCGCGCATCACTGGGGGTAGCGTGTGACGACAGCCCTCGACCGCGCGAAGCAGAAGGCGGCGGAGGCAGTCGGCGGCGAGATGACGCTGCTGGAGCATTTGCTCGAACTGCGTACCCGCGTGATGTGGTCCGCGATCACGGTGGTGATCGCGATGGTCGTGTTCTTCGTCCCACCCGTAGGATTCGGTGTGATCGGATGGATGCTCGCTCCAGCTCGCGAGACGATCCCGGACTTCCGGCCGCAGTACATCGAGCCGATGGAGAACATCGCCGTGTATTTCCGAGTCGCGCTGCTCGGCGGCGTCACCGTCGCGATGCCGATGTTGGTGTTCCAGATGCTGGGGTTTGTCGCTCCCGCCCTGACGAAATCGGAGAAACGCTGGCTCTTTCCGATTGTGTTCTTAGCGACGGTCGCATTCATTGGCGGGCTCGCGTTTGGGTACTGGATCGTGCTTCCGGTGACGCTGGGTTTCCTGCTGTCGTTCGGCAACGATGTGGCGCAGGCTGACTGGCGGATCGGGAACTACATCGGCTTCGTCACACGGATCCTGCTCGTGATGGGGTTCGTATTTGAGACACCCCTGCTGGTCATGGGGCTGGCGAAGGCGGGCGTCGTCACTGCGAGGAAACTGCTGAAGTGGTGGCGCCTCGCGGTGGTCGCGGCCTTCCTCGTGGCCGCCGTTGTTACACCGACGATTGACCCAATCACCCAGTCCTTGGTCGGCGGACCGATCGTCATCCTGTACTTTGTCGGCATTGGCCTTGCTTGGCTGGTACGGCGGGAATGAGGATAAACTGCGCATCTGTATATGCGTACAAACGAATGCGTTGCCCCCGACTCTACCCTTTGTTACCCTTTCCCCATGACCACGCTGGCGAACCCTCGCCTGACACCCGTTTCAGATCCACAGCGGTCACCCGTGCCTGACGATATCCGCCGCCCGGTCGCGCCAGCCGCTCTGCTGCCGCTCTACGAGGTGCCTGCCGGTTGTGCGACTACCTACGAGGAGATCGCGGACTGCCCCGCGTGTGTCCTCGCTAAAACACGCTCGCGCACCGTCCCCGGTTCCGGACCGGCCCCGTGTGACCTGATGTTCATCGGCGAGGCGCCCGGCCAGCGTGAGGATGAGCTGGGCTTGCCCTTTGTAGGGCGCTCCGGGCAATTCCTGGATGATCTGCTAGCTTCAATCGGTCGGTCGCGCACAGATGTTTATGTCACGAATGTCGTAAAATGTCGCCCACCCGCGAACCGCGATCCGAACCCCGAGGAGATCGCTGCCTGTAGGGACTACCTCGACCGGCAGATCGCGCTGGTTGCGCCGCGTGTGATTGCCACGCTCGGACGGTTTTCAATGGCGAAATGGTTCCCGGCAGAGCGGATCAGTCAGATCCACGGCCGCGCGGTGCAGCGTGACGGGCGGTGGATCGTGCCGATGTATCATCCGGCGGCGGCGTTGCGGGACGGCTCGCTGCGCGCCGTCATGAAGCAGGATTTCGCACAGATTCCATCGCTGCTCGCGGGGACGGTCTGATGGCCGCGAGTACGCCGTTACGCGTGATTCCCCTCGGCGGTCTCGGCGAGATCGGCCGCAATATGATGGTCTACGAGTACGGCGACACGATGATCGCGGTGGACGTGGGGCTGATGTTCCCGGACGTGGAACATCCCGGCGTCGACCTCATTATCCCGGACTGGCAGTACGTCCTGGACCGTAAGGAGCGGCTGCGTGCCGTCTTCCTCACGCATGGGCACGAGGACCACATTGGCGCCATGCCGTTCCTCCTCCGTGAAGTGAATGTCCCCGTCTTTTGTCTGAAACTCACACGCGGCCTGGTGCAAGTGAAGTTGAAAGAACACCGGATCGAGGCGGACGTCACTGTTGTCGAACCCGGCGACGCGATCGAGGTCGGTCCGTTCACGGTGGAGTTCTTCTCGGTGTCCCATTCCATCCCGGACTCTGCCGGGCTGATCATCGAAACGCCGGTCGGTACGGTCGTCCACACCGGGGACTTCAAGATCGACCACACCCCAATCGGCGGACAGCACACCGACCTCGGCCGGCTCGCCGCCGTTGGCGAGGAAGGCGCGCTGCTCCTGTGCGCGGATTCCACCTACGCGGAGATCGAGGGATATACCCCGTCCGAACAGGTGGTCGCGGAGACGCTCGACCGAATTATTGGCGACGCGGAGGGTCGGGTGATCGTCACCACCTTCGCCTCGCTCATCTCGCGCGTGCAAATGGTGATCGATGCGGCAGAGAAGCATGGGCGCCGCGTCTTCGTCACGGGTCGCTCGATGGTGAACAACGTGAATATGGCACGCGACCTCGGCTATCTGCGGGTGCCGGGGAACATGCTGATGACCCCCAATCAGGTGCGCGACCATCCGGACGCAAAGACGGTGATCGTCTGCACCGGCTCGCAGGGTGAGCCCACCTCGGCGCTGACGAGGATGGCGAGCGGTTCGCATCAGCAGATCGCGATCTCGCCGGGCGACACCGTGATCCTCTCCTCCAACCCGGTCCCCGGGAACGAGAAGGCCGTCTACAAGAACATCGACATGTTGTACGAAGCAGGCGCGAAGGTGGTCTACAACCGCATCGCGGACGTCCATGTGCGCGGTCACGCGGCGCGCGAAGAATTGAAGGTCATTCACCGGCTGGTCCGGCCGCGTCACTTCGTCCCGATCCACGGTGAGTACCGCCACCTGGTGCTGCATCGCGAACTCGCGATCTCCCTTGGCATGCCTCCAGAGGACGCCTTTGTCCTGACCGACGGAGATGTACTGGAGATCGACGACGACGGCGCACGTCTCGGGGAGAGGGTTGAGGCCGACTACATCTACATCGATGGCCTCGGCGTCGGCGAGATCGACGACTTCGTGCTGCGGGACCGCCAGCACCTCGCGAACGACGGCCTCGTGGTCTATGTGACGGCAGTGGACCGCCACAGCGGCAAGCTGACGCGGCCGCCCGAAGTAATGTCCCACGGCTTCGCTGGTCCGGACGAAGAGCCCGCATTGATGGAGGCCGTCTCCCAGTTGCTGATTGACGTGCTCGGGGGGGAGGCGAAGCACGCCGACTGGCGTGCGCTCCACGAATCCCTCAAGGACGACATCGCTGGCCTGTTGCACCGGAAGACGCACCGGCGTCCGCTGGTGATCCCGGTGATGCTGGAGGTTTAGGGCGCGCAAGCGCGGAGATGTGTGCAAGCGCCGCTGAGGCGCGACACTGGAAGTGACGGCCGGACGCCTGGCGGGGGCGGATGGCCGGGAAGATCGAGACGCGAGCAATGGCTCGGACCAGGACAACCCGCCGTGTCCGCGGCGCACGTGCTACCGGGAGCGTTCCCGACATTACGGACGCCGGACGCATGCTGCTTCGCCCCGAAGTGATCGGGACGGTGCTCGTTGTGGTCGCGGCGGCAGCCGTGCCTTCGGTCATCCCGCTTACTGGCGTCATTAGCGAGGCGCGCGACAGCGTCATTGCCACCCTGGGTCTCCATGTCTTCACGACTATCGTCCTGCTCGCCGTGCTCGGTGCGGTGCTTGCGCTCCGCCGTGCCGACCTCCTGCGGAGCCATATCAGGCACATCACCGGTGTCGCGCTGTTGCTGCTCTTCGTCTCCGGCCTGCTTGCCCGCTGGTACCCGGAGACCCGTGTCGGTGGAGTCGATCTCCACGAGGTCTCCGCTGGAGGCTCGCTCGGCCGGCTGTCCACGTACGGGCTCTGGTTGACACTCGGCTGGCTGGCGCTCGCACCGCTCGGTTACGCGCTGTTGTGGCCGCGGACTGCCTGGTCTGTGGCGCGTACGACCCCGCCCGCGACGTGGGAGACGTTGAAGTGGATATGGGGTCTTGGTTTGCATCGGCGCGTCGCTGCGGCGCTCGTCGCCCTTGTCCGTCATCGCTCTCCCGAGACAGTCGACGAGATCTGGGATGTGGAGGACGGAGGCGATCTGCCCGCACCTAAACCGTCCCGCCGGCCTCGCGCCGCTGCCGTTGACCCTGTGCCGGCACTGGACGAAACGTCCGCCGCCAAAACGGCTGCGCAGCTGGGAATGGACCTCGATACTCCGATCGCGGAACAGCGCGACGCGAGTGGTGGCTGGCAGCTGCCCCCGCTCAAAATGCTTGCCAAAGTAGAGACGCCGAAGTCCGCTGCTGTGGACAATGAGCGGCGTGCCCGGCTGATCGAGCAGACGCTCGCCTCCTTCGGTGTTGACGCCGCCGTTGTCGAGGTGAACGAAGGCCCCGCGATTACGCAGTTTGGTGTCGAACCCGGATGGGACGTGAAGACCAAAATAGTCCCGGAGCGGGACGCCTCGGGCCGTCCTATCTTCGAGGCTGACGGCACCCCCCGTGCCTCCGAGGTCGAAGTCTCGCGCACCCGCATCCGGGTGAACCGGATCACCGCGCTCCAGACCGACCTCGCCCTCGCCCTCGCCTCCCCGGCACTCCGCGTCGAAGCGCCCGTGCCGGGTAAGGCGATGGTTGGCATCGAAGTGCCGAACGGAAGCACCTCGGTCGTCTCGTTGCGCTCCGTCATGGAGTCGCCGGCGTTTCAGAAGTTCGCCCCGAGGGCGGCGCTCCCGGTCGCCCTCGGTCAAGGCGTGTCGGGCGAGCCGGTGTTCGCCGACCTGGCGAAGATGCCTCACCTGCTGATTGCAGGCGCGACTGGCTCCGGCAAGTCGGTATGTCTGAACACGATCATCACAGGCTTGCTGATGAACTACTCCCCGGAGCAACTGCGTTTTGTGATGGTCGACCCAAAGCGGGTTGAATTGACCTCGTTCGGCAAGATCCCCCACCTCGCGTTCTCCGAGATCGTCGTGGAGATGGACCGCGTGGTCGGCACGCTGCAGGCTGTGATCAACGAGATGGACACGCGCTACCGGCGCTTCGCGCAAGATGGTGTCCGGAATATCGAACGGTTCAATGAGAAGAACCCGACGCGTCGCCTGCCCTACTGGGTGGTTGTCATCGACGAGTTGGCCGACCTGATGATGGCGGTGCCATATCAGGTGGAGCACCAGTTGGTGCGCCTTGCGCAACTCGCGCGGGCGACCGGCATTCACTTGATCGTGGCCACGCAACGTCCGTCCGTGGACGTCATCACCGGCCTGATCAAGGCGAACTTCCCCACCCGTATCGCCTTCGCAGTCTCCTCGATGGTGGATTCGCGCACGATCCTCGACCAGGCTGGTGCCGAGAAGTTGTTGGGCAAGGGCGACATGTTGTACGTGCCACCCGAGGCGCAGAAGCCGAAGCGCGTCCAAGGCGTTTACGTTTCCGACGACGAGATCGAGTCGGTGGTGAAGTTCTGGACACAGCCGCGCTTCGGACGGCTCGCCCCGGAGAAGTACGACGATGCCCTGACGGCGGCCATCGAAGAGGCGGCCAACATTACGGAGGGCGATGGCCCTGAGGCGGCATCGGGCGGCGACGACCAGATGCTCGCAAAGGCGGTCGAGGTCGCTCAGGAAAGCCGCACGCTCTCGACCTCGATGCTGCAGCGGAAGCT
>QZJI01000057.1 GCA_003599735.1 Dehalococcoidia bacterium
TTCGCGGCATTTAGGGCGGTGCGCGGCGATTTCGGACGCTCTTAGGGCGCAACGACCTCCCGGTAAGTCGTTGTTGGGGCGTTCCTGTGACGTTCGTTTCGTAGCCTTCGCCCGTACGAAGTGCGTTTCGCCGGCATCGCCAGTTCCCAGGAGTAAGAAAGCCGGTTCGGTGACTCACCGAGACACGAAGACGGATCAACCCACGGGAAACGAGCTGCGCTCTCCGAACGACGGGTCGAACGAGTCAACAGCAAGCAGGTGAATCACAGCGAGGAGGTGTAACTGACGGGACGAACCAGATGAGTGACCAGTGTGATCGAAGCATCAGGGAGGACGACGAGAACAACGCAATGAGAAGCGGCGCTCGGCATAGCACGCCGCCACGAGCCGGTATGAGCCGATCCTTACGAGGTCGTTCCATCCCCTCATGTCGCGTGCGACATCGGATGGACGTGCCCCCGTTTGGCCGGCAAGTCACCAATCGAAACCCCGACGGACACACGTCCCCGGGGCTGTTCTGTCTCCGGAAGGAGCAACCCGTCATGTCCTTTGAACGACGACGCCGTCCCTACGGGAACGGCACCGCACGACTCGCGCGGATCGCTGTCGTCCTCGTCTTCGCCGCTTCGATGGCGGCGGTGGTGATGAAGACGATGCCGGCGTAGCCCCGCTTCGCATCGGAGTGGGCAGTAGGAAGGAAGGATCGATGGAGACGCGAAGACGGAAGCGGCGGCCGGGAGCCGTCGCACGGATGGCAGCCGCGGTGATGCGCGGCGCGCAGTGGTGTCGCGCTCGGATGGTGAGCGGCTGGCACATGGTCGTGGGGCGGTGCCGGCCGTGGTCGCCGGAGGTGCTGGTCGACGCGAAGCGTGCTCGCGCACGGCGGCTGCGTCGCGCCATCAGCCGCGGCACGCGGGCGCAGTTCCACGCGCTTGGAGTCGCACCCCCGGCGCACCTGGTGGTGGTCGTGCAACGGGCGGTGAGCGAGGGACGGCCCCTGGCCGCGCTCTTGCAGGTGTTCGAGGGGGCCGACGGCTCGCGCCGTCACGTCCTCTTCGTCGCGTTGAGCGTGAACGGCGAGCCGGTGAGCGATGGCGAGATCGTCGCCACCATCCGTCAGCAGCTCCACCGCATCGTCGGCGACGCCCTTGGCGCGCTGACGCTCACGGTGCCGGTCGCCCCATCGCGGACCCGGCCGGCCACCGTCACGCCGATCCGGTCGATGGACGAGCCGCCCTACGAGGACGCGCCGCCCCCGGACGACCCGGACTGGCAACACGTAGATGACGGGGCATACCCCGTCGCAGCGGAAAGGTAGGCAGGACGATGACCCAGGGATTAGTGCTCACCAGCCTCGGTGAGCTCGAAGGCTTCCGCGACCGCTTCCCGGTCGACACGTCGCGGGCACTCGTGCCCGTGGCACCCGAACCGACCTCGAACGAACGCATCGGCTGGCTCGCAGAGGCGGCCGAGCGTGCGCTCGACGAGATCCGGGCGCTCGACGCCGCCGAGCGCGAACAGCGGCAGACGATCGAAGGCCAGTTGGCGCGCTCGCGGCGACTCCGCGAAGACGCCGAACGGCTCGAGGTAGTGGCCGCGCAACTCCGCGAGGTCGGCGACCGGGCGGGATCGCTCGCCGGGTCGGTGCTCGACGAACGCGCGCAGGCACGCGCCGAGGCGCTCATCCCGACGTGCGGGCAGCTCGCCACCGAGGCGGACGTCCGGCGCGGACGGCTGATCGCCGAGGCAGCCCGGATCGAGTCGGAGCCGGCGATCGCACGGCTGCTCGACCAGGAGCGCAGACAGGAAGAGGAACGGAGGGTGCAGGAAACCCTGCGCCGAGTGGAGGTACTGATGGATCAACATGAATACAAAGAGGCCCGGTCGCTGCTCCACGTCTTGGCAGAAGAGAGCAGTGCGCCGGACCTCAGCGGAACGCTTGAAACGCTACGACTGCGTGAGCAGGCCGTCAAGACTCGAATGGCAGAGTCCGCTCTGCGCGAGGCGCGACGCTGCTACCGGCGCGAGCCGGTGCAGGCGATCGACCTGCTCGAAGCGCTCGACCTCGATGGTGTGGTCGAGGAGATCGCCCGGCACGTCTACGGCTGCTGGCTCCACGCCTGCCGCCGGCTGGGCCTGCTCGCGGCGATTCACTACACGCCCGCGTTTGCGAAGGGTGCGGTGCTGATGCCCGCCGAAGACGGCCGCTGGGAGGTCGTCTCCGCGCTCGGTCTCAGCCACTGGGAGCGTGGCCGTCGCTTCGCGCCCCAGGCATTGCGAGGCGCCCGCCCGCTGACCTAGTCCAGCCACCTCGCTCCCTCCTCTATCGGGGCCGCCTTCGGGCGGCCCCGATTTCGTGCTGCCCGATCGCGGGAGGAATGCGTGTGCCCCGGCCAACTGGCAAGGGACCAATCGAAGGAGGAAGGGCCGTGGATATCGAAACGTCAAGGAGACCGATCGTGAACGAAGACAGTCGCTACCACCGCGCCGTCCAGGCGGTTTGGGAGCGGAGTTATCTGCAATGGGAGCAGTGGAGCCTGGCGAAACGCGAGGCAGTGCAGCCGGCGCTGGTTGCACTGGCCTCGTGGCTCACCAACTCAAACAGCGAGACCGATCTCGTCACCCGCTACATGGATGTGGGCGACGCCCCCGGCGACGTGCTGCGTCCGCTGCTGCCGCCGGCGTTCCCCGAGGAAGACCTGCTCATCCTCGAGGAAGCGGCGTTCTGCATGCGCCTGTTCGCGCTGCGGCGCAGGGGCTGACGTGTACGACCTCGATGCCATCCGCGCTGCGCATCCGATCCTGGAGGCGGCGCGCGATGCAGGCCTAGACCTGCGACGCACCGGCCGGCGGCTTGCCGGTCGGTGCCCGTTCCACGAGGACCGCGCACCGAGCCTCGTGATCTATCCCGACACGGGCAGCTACTTCTGCTACGGCTGCAACGTCGGCGGCGATGTGATCGACTTCGTCGGTCGCCTGCAACGCCTCGGCTTCAAAGAGACCGTCGAGCTGCTGTCAGCCTCGGGTGCTGACGGCGCGAACGCGCGACCGCTGCCCGCGAACGTCACGCGGTTCCGGCCGCGCCGTGGGGCTGCACCCGACTTGTCGGGTGATGAACGCACGGTCGTCGAGGCGACGGTCGAGCACTACGCGGGGATGCTGACTCGCTATCCCGACGTGCGCTCCTATCTGCTCAACCGCGGCGTCGCTCTCGATACCGCGCGCCGGCTGCGGCTCGGCTATGGCGGTGGCGGACTCGCACGCCACCTCGTCGACCGAGGCCTGAGCCTCGACACGGCGCAACGACTCGGACTGCTGTCCGCTGGCCGTGAAGCATTCGCGGGGCGCGTGATCGTTCCCGACCTCGATGCCGGGGGCCGCGCTCGCTGGCTGACGGGACGAGCGCTGGGCGACGGCACCCCGCGGTACCTCAACATCCGTGTGGCATCCCCGCTGCTCGGACTGAGCCAGGCACGGCTGGCCGGTAACCGGGCGGTGATCGTCACCGAGGGTCCGTTCGACTGGATCACCGCGCGCGGCTGGAGCATCTCGGCCGTTGCGCTGCTCGGCACCCACGGATCGCGTGACGCGCTGCGCGCATTGGCGGGCTTCCGGCGCGTGTACCTCGCGCTCGATACCGACGGCCCCGGCCGAGGTGCCGCCCTCACCCTCGCCTCCGACCTCGGATCGCGAGCGACCGTCGTGGAACTGCCGCGAGGCATCCACGACCTCAACGAGCTCGGACGCCGGCGCGATGGGCGCGCCGTGTTCGTCCGCTCGCTCCACGAAGCCCGCGCACGGATGGAGGAATCATGGCAGAGCCCGGTGGTCCGCGACCCACGCGACCGAGCAGCCTGAACCGCGACGCAAAGCGGCGGCTGCGCGAACCGCTCGACGACCTGCTGGTTGCCGAGCGCACCAACGATGCCGGCGAAGTCGTCCGCTACCTCGAAGGCTGGCGGGTGATCGAGCAGGCGAACGCGATCTTCGGCGTGGACCGCTGGGGCGCGGAGGTGATCGGTGAGGTCGCCTACCGCCCGTTCCCGGGTGGCGGCCGCGGTCGCGCACCGGCGGGCGGGCTCTACACGGCGACGGTGCGAGTGACGGTCGACGGTTGTCTCCCGCACAGCGATGTCGGAGTCGGTGTCCTCGACGAGCACACCGCCGAGGCGCACGCGACCGCGTACAAGACCGCGGTGACGGACGCGCTGAAACGCGCACTCCGTCACCTGGGCGACCAGTTCGGGAACCGCCTGTCTGCCGGGGTCGACGACACCGACGGGAGCGAAGGCGCGGTCGACGAGTTGCGGCGGCAGGTGATCGCGATCGCCGCCGACGCGGGGACCGATGAGGCCCAGATCCGCGCATGGGTGACGCAGCGTTACGGCCGTCCGCTCGAAGAGCTCGACGTGCGGTCGTTGCTGCACGCGGTGCGGGCCTGCTCGCGCGCGCTGGAACGCCGCCACGAGCAGGCCCAGGCCGCGTAGGCATGCACCGCTCGCCCCTCGGCGCCGGGGTACACGTCGTCGAGACGCGCTCCGGCCGCTACCGCGTCGCCCTGATCCCGCTGCCCGCCAGCGCGATCCCGGGGTTCCGCGCCTCCGCCGTCCAGGCTGTCCGCTCGGACACGCCCGGCCGTGCGATCCGGCTCACGCTCTTCGAGCGCGAGCTGCCGTTCCCGGCACCGGACGACCTCGATGCCGCGTAAGACCGGCATCCGCCCGGATGCGTACGCGGCCGTCACCGACCGCATCATCGACGCGCTCGATCGCGGCACCGTCCCGTGGCGCCGGCCGTGGCGGGCACGCGGACTGCGCAACGCGATCACGGGGAGGCCGTATCGCGGCATCAACCTGCTGCTGCTCGGTCTCACCGCGCTCGAACGCGGCTTCGACGATCCGCGCTGGCTCACGTACCGCCAGGCTGACGTCAACGGCGGACACGTCCGCCGCGGCGAGCAGGGCACGCAGGTCGTGCTCTGGAAATGGATCGAGCGCGCCGATCCCGAGGCGGACGGAGCGGAGCGGCACTACCCGCTGCTCCGCCTGTTCACCGTGTTCAACGTCGCGCAATGCGACGGACTCGCACTCGCTGCGCGGGAGGAGACCGCGCCAGCCGATCCGCTGGCCGCAGCGGAGGCGATCGTCGCTGGTTACACGGGCGGCCCGCCCGTGCTGCACGACGCGGACTGCGCCTACTACATCCCATCGCGGGACGAAGTGCATCTGCCCCCGCGCCCCGCGTTCCATCCGGCGCACGGCTACTACGCGACGCTTTTCCACGAGCTGTCGCACTCCACGGGACACGCGCTGCGCCTCAACCGCGAGGGCTACCAGGCCGCCGCGCGTTTCGGTTCGGAGACCTATTCACGCGAGGAGCTCGTCGCGGAGTTCGCGGCGGCGTTCCTCGGCCACGAGGCGGCCATCGACCCGTCCTCGGTCGACCAGTCCGCGGCGTACATCGCGTCGTGGCTGCGCGCTCTGCGCGACGACCGCCGCCTCGCCGTCGTCGCGGCGGCGCAGGCCCAGCGTGCGGCCGACCACATCCTCGGGCGCGATCCCGAGTCAACCGACGAGACCACGAAACGAGCAAGCGATGACGACGGAACGGCATGACCTGCCGGCGATCTGCCAGCGGCTGCTGGCATGGGAACAGACGATGGGCGGCTGGGATGCGCCGGTCTGGCGCGATCTCCGCGCCGCAATGGAGCGGACGAGCGCCCCGCCGACCGCGCCGGTGGTCGGCGACCGCCTCCTCCGGCTGCACATCGAGGGAACGCTCGACGTCCGCATCCCCGAGGGGATCGAGGAGGACGGCGACGCCTGGGACGACTGGTTGGACGCGGCGATCCAGTCCGCGCTTCTGGACGGTCGGTGGCAGGACTGCACCGGCGTCGATTATTCCGAGGTCGGGATCCTGGACGAGCGTGGCGAGGTGCGGCGTGTATAGCCCGAAGGTCCCGGAGCGCTTCATTCCGGCGCTGTACCAGTTGGGCCGGGCCCGCGGCCGGCCGATGACGCACCTGATCGCCGAGGCGGTCGAGCGCTACCTCGTCGAGGAGGGCTGGCTCGAACAGGAGCTACACGACGCGGTACGGCCCGCCGCGTGAGCACACGACACATCCGTTGCGCGGGCTTCGGCGCCGCCGTCGATGCGTGCGTGACCGACCGCAACGAGCTCTGGTTCGTGTCCATGCTCGGGAATCAGCAGTCGCTCCGCGCGCTATGGGCGCGATTGCTGAAAGGCGAGCCCGCGGTGATCAGCGATGACGTCTTCACCGGCGGCCACCTCTACACGCTCGCGCCCGATGCGCGCGCCGTGCTGCGCTTCCATGCAACGCGGCTCCCGGTCACGGGTGCTATGCACGCGCTGCTCGTGCCAGATGCAGCACTCTACGCGACCGAGCGACAGGACTTCCTGCTGCTCGCGCGCTCCGAGGCGGAAGCCCCGGACCTCCATTACCGCTTCCTCAGCCGGCGCATCGACCTCCCGCTCCACGCCTCGTGGACGCGATGGTTGTGGGAGCGCGGTCTCCACAGCGGCGAGGTGCGGCCGCTCGACGCGCTCGGCATCCACGCCTGGCGCTGCATCCCCGATCTCGACGCGCTGCAACCGGCGCTCGCCCGCGCGCTCCGCGGGCATCGCATCCCGGTGCCCGCGGAGGCATTGGCACACGCAGCATGAATGCCGACCTGCTTGTTCGCGAGGTGCGCTGTGCCGCGCCTTGAATCACTGGCGGTCGGCGGCTACTTCCCGACGTCGCCCGAGGTCGTGGACCGCATCGCAGCGATGATCCATCCCACCTCGCACGGGGGCCGGGTCGCGGTGCGGCTGCTCGACCCGTGCGCCGGGACCGGAGCGGCGCTGCAGCAGCTCGCCGCGGCGATCGGCGGCGAGACCTACGGCGTCGAGCTCGAGGCCGACCGCTACGAGGAGGCCGCGCAGCTCCTCGACCACGCACTCCCGGGCAGCGCGTTCAGCGCCCGCATCGAGGAAGGCGCGTTCTCGTGCCTCTTCCTCAACCCGCCGTACGACCTCGACATGGAGGCGCGACGGCTGGAGCACACGTTCCTCACCGGCATGACGAAGCTGCTCCGCCCCGGCGGGCTGCTGATCTACATCGTGCCGCAGCGCAGACTCGCGACGTCGGCCCGCTACCTGGCGAGTCACTACCAGGACCTCGCCTGCTGGCGGTTCCCCGACGGCCTGTTCGAGACGTTCGAGCAGGTCGTGGTCGTCGGGGCTCGACGCGAGCAGCCGGTCTCGGACGGCGCTACGCGCGCGACGGTCGAGGCTTGGGCACTCGAGCCGCTGCCGCCGCTCCCCGACACGGGTGAGACGCGCCAGCAGCGCGCGCTGCCGGTGCTCCCGGCCGGTGACGTGCTGTTCACGTCGTTCACGTTCGACCCGGACGAGGCGGCGAGCGAAGCGCGTCGCTCCGGTGTGTGGACGCACGCGGCGCTGATCGAGCGGCTCTGGCCGCCCGAGGAGCGGCGGGTGCGCCCGCTGATGCCGTTGCGACGCGGACACCTCGCGGTGATGGTCGCAGCCGGGTTCCTGGACAGCCTCGTCCTCGAGTCCGGTCAGCGGCGGCTGCTCGTGAAGGGACGGACGTACAAGGTCTCTGTCCCCGTCTACTCGCCGGACCCCGAGGTCGAGGTGGAGCGCGAGGTGCTGCGCACCTCCGTGACGGTGCTCGACCTGCGCACCGGCGACGTTGAGGTGATCGACACGGGCGCCGGGGACGCACACCGCGCGTGACCACGCTGCCCGAGCTCCTCTCCGAGCACGGAGAGGCGATCACGCGCGCGGTGCTGCGCGCGTACCCGCCCGTCTACACGGCGCGCAACCGCGACGGCTGGGGCTTCGACCTGTCGCGGCTCAAGCGCCGTCCGATGGGTGCGCAGGGCGACGCGATCCGCGCGACCGCCGTCTCGCTGCGTTCTCACCGCGGCACGAACGTGGTCGGGGAGATGGGCACCGGCAAGACGATGATCGCCGCTTCGGCGGCGTACATCGCGGGCTTCCGGCGCATCCTCGTCCTCTGTCCGCCGCACCTCACGCGGAAATGGAAGCGTGAGGTGGAGGAGACGGTGCCGCTGGCGGCAGCGGTGATCGTCAGCACGATCACGGATCTGAACCGGCTGCCGCGCGATACGCGGTGGCCGCTCTTCGTGATCCTGTCACGGGAGCGCGCGAAGCTCTCCTACCGCTGGACGCCCGCCGTGCGCCGGCGTCCGGACAACGCCGCCGGTCACGCCGTCTACGACGAGCGCGGCGAGCTGGTGCGGCGCAACTGCTGTCCCGGCTGCTGGCAGACGGTCGTCGATGACGAGGGCGTGCCGCTCGACCTCGACGAGCTGAGCCGGCGGCGACGTGTCTGTGATCGCTGCGGCTCGCCGCTCTGGCAGGCCGACCACACCGGTCCGGCGCGTGTGCCGCTCGCCGATTACATCAACCGGCGGATGCCGGGCGCGTTCGACCTCCTGGTCACCGACGAGAGTCACGAATACAAGGCCCGCGGCTCGGCGCAGGGGATCGCGGCGGCGACGCTGGCCGAAGCGTGCGTCCGCACGCTGACGCTCACCGGCACGCTGATGGGCGGCTACGCCTCGACGCTCTTCCACCTGCTGTGGCGGTTCAGCCCGGACGTTCGGGAGGAATTCGCCTACGGCGAGGAAGGCCGCTGGGTCAGCCGCTACGGCATCGTCGAGCGGATCACCCGCCGCGGCGGCGACGACGACGTCATCGAAGACGGTCGTGCGAGCCGACGGCGCGGCTACCGCACGCGCACGGTGGAGAAGCCCGGCGTCTCACCCGCCGTGCTGTTCCACCTGATCGCGAACACCGTGTTCATCCGCCTCGCGGATGTCGCGACGGACCTCCCGCCGTATCGCGAGGAGGTCAGGTTGATCGGGATGGCCCGCGGCGACGGCGACGAGCCGTCGCAGGCGGGGGCATACCGGCGGCTCTCGGAAGACCTGCACGCGGCGCTGCTCGCCGCGCTGGCGGCCGGTTCCCGTCGGCTGCTCGGCGCGTACTTGCAGGCACTGCTGGCCTATCCCGACGCATGCACGCACGGCGAAACCGTCGTGGACCGCTCGAGCGGAGCGGTGATCGGCTCCGCACCCGCGCTGCCGGACGACCGGCTGTATCCGAAGGAGCAGGCGCTCGTGGAGCTCGCCGTCGAGGAGCGACGGCAGGGACGGCGCGTCCTGGTCTACATCACGCACACGGAGACGCGCGACCTCACGCCCCGGCTCGAGCGCGTGCTCACCGAGGCGGGGTTGCGCGTCGCGGTGCTGAAGGCGAACACCGTCGATCCCGACCGACGCGAGGAGTGGGTGACGAAGCGCGTCCGCGCAGGCGTCGACGTGCTGCTCGTCCATCCCCGACTGGTGCAGACCGGCCTCGACCTGATCGACTTCCCGACGATCGTCTGGCACGAGGTCGAATACTCGGTCTACACGATGCGACAGGCGAGCCGGCGTTCGTGGCGCATCGGCCAGAAGCGTCCGGTGCGCGTGGTCTACTTCGCATATCGCGCCACGCTGCAAGCACAGGCGCTGTCACTCGTGGCGCGCAAGCTCCAGGCATCGCTGCTCGTCGAAGGCGAGATTGGTGATGCCGGCCTCGCGGCTTACGGCGCCGACGCGGACGACCTCACGCTGGAACTCGCCCGGTCGCTTGCGGACGGCGGCGACGTCAACGAGGAGTCGCTCGAAGCGCTCTTCGCACAGGCCCGGCTTGCCGCAGATGGCGCGCAGGAGGCCCTCGACGCTCGAGATTTCGCACTCGAAGCAACACCGACTGCGACCAGCGCGGCTATCCGCGCCGACGAGGAGCGCGTGCTTGTCCTCGCCGGCGTCGTCGACGATGACGGCACACAGATGCGCCTGCTCTGAGCGCAGCACACGCGGGGCCGGGCGGCTCAAACAAATGGCCGTCCGGCATCCCGCGATCTCAAAGGACAACGAAATCAGGAGAATCACATGACTACCACGACTGAACCGATCGCCGCGAGCGGCATCGAAGTCTGGATCCCACTGAACAAGCTAAAGAAGTCACCGAGCAACGCCCGCCATACGCCGCACGGCGAGGCGGCGATCGAGGCGCTGGCCGCGAGCATCCACGCGAAGGGGATGCTCCAGAACCTCATCGTGCAGCCGGAATGCGATCGGGCCGGGAAGGAGACCGGCGCCTACTTCGTGACCGCAGGTGAAGGCCGACGGCTCGCCCAGTTGCTGCGCGCGAAGCGCCGCCAGATCCCGAAGACCGAGCCGATTCGCTGCATTGTCGACACGACGAACGATCCGCTGGAGGTGAGCCTCGACGAGAACGTCACGCGCACGGAGATGCACCCGGCCGATCAGTTCGAGGCGTTCCGGCGGTTGAGCGAGGAGCGCGGTTGGGGCGCCGAGGAGATCGCCTCCCGGTTCGGTGTCACGCCGAACACCGTGCGACAGCGGATGCGCCTCGCAGCGGTCAGTCCGCGATTGATGCAGCTCTACCGGGAAGAAGAGCTGACACTCGACCAGTTGATGGCGTTCGCCATCGGCGATGACCACGCGCGGCAGGAACAGATCTACGACAGCCTCGGGTGGAACGACGAACCGCGGACGATCCGCTACCGGATGATGGAGACGCACGTCCCGCCTCGCGATCCGCGCGCGATCTTCGTCGGAATGGCCGCATACACCGAGGCGGGTGGCACGGTCGTCCGCGACCTCTTCACGGAGGAGGACGGCGGCTACTTCGAGGATGCGACACTGCTAGATCGCCTCGCCCTGGAGAAGCTCAACAGCGTCGTCGCGGAGTTGCGGGGCGAGGGTTGGAAGTGGGCGGAAGTCTCGCTCGAATTCCCGTACGACCACGGTCTCCGGCGCGTGTACCCGCAGGCGGTGAAGCTTCCCGCGCTAACCCAGAAGCGCCTCGACGGATTCCGAGCCGAGTACGCCCGGCTCGTCGAGGAGTACGAGGGTGACGACGAGATGCCGGACGAGATGGTCGGCCGCCTCGAAGAGCTAGAGGCCGAGATCGAGCGGCTGTCCGAGAGCGAACGCGTGTATCTCGCGGGCACGATGGCTGGAGCGGGGGTGTTCGTGTCACTCGGTCGGGACGGTGCCCCGCGCATCGAGCGCGGGTTCGTACGGCGTGAGGACGAACCGGTCTCGCAAGGCGAGACGTCCTTCGACGCGAAGATCGAGGACGATGGCGCCGAGGGGGAACGGGCGTCCGCCGACGTCGAACTCGACCGCGACGAAGGGGGCAGCGGGAAGCCGCTGTCGGATGCGCTCGTCCGCGATCTGACGGCGCACCGGACACTCGGGCTGCGCCTCGCCCTCAGCGAGCGCCCGGAGGTCGCATTGATTGCAGTGACCCACGCACTGGCTGCGCAAGGGTTCTTCCACTACTACGACGAGGTGACCTGCCTGGAGATACGCTCCAGCAGTTCCTCGCTGGGCGCCTATGCCGGCGGAATCAATGACACGGCGGCTGCGCAGGCGTTCGTCGAGCGACACGAGGCGTGGGCGAGCCAATTGCCGTCCGAGGAGGCTCAGCTGTGGGACTTCATCTCGGCGCTCGACATCGACCGTCGCATGGGGCTGCTCGCACACTGCGCAGCGCTCACAGTATTCGCCGTTCAGCAGCGCTGGGACACGAAGCGGCGAGCGGTCGGAACCGCGAACCGCTTAGCGGAGGCCCTGGGGCTCGACATGGCCGCGCACTGGGCGCCCACGGTCACGGCTTACCTCGGCCGCGTAACGAAGGCGCAGATCGCGGATGCCGTGCGTGAGGGCGTCTCTGAGCAGGACGCGGAAGGTATCTCCAGTAAGAAGAAGCAACTGATGGCGGAGGCCGCCGAGCAACTGCTAGCCAACACCGGCTGGCTGCCCTCCCCGCTCCGCACGCCGAAGGTCAGCAACGCGGACACGGCGTCTCATCCCGACGCCGCTTGATGACCACGGGAGGCCGGAAGCCGCTGGTCGGCCTCCGGCCTCTGTGGGCCGCGCGGTACCTCCCTCTCGACACGTCATCGGTGCGCGCGCTGCAGTAGACCGCTGCGTCCTCAACTGCCGCGAGCTGTGCCCCTCCCCCGTCGAACCGAACGTCCGTGCGGATGCCTGGGGCTCCGGTCGTGGGAGGGCGTCCCGATATCAACAGGCGATATTTCGGCGCTGTGCGCGCCTGCCGCCTCGTGAACTCCTGAATAGACGCAATCACCAATAGAATCGGCTGGTAATGGGGACAACATGGATAAGGCACTCAGGCGCCGCCTCGTTCGATCTCTGAACGCTGCCCGCGGCGATCATTCGTCGAAGGACTCGATCCGACTGGCCCACGGGCCGCAACGACGTCAGCGCCAATTGGCAGAGCGCAATTGGCTTGATGCTCATCGGGCCAAAGTCCTGCCCGGCTTCGCGGAGGCATGCGAGGTCGATCCGGCCACGATGAAACCCGTCTTAGTTCCGGTCACAGCCGGGACACCGGACGCAGACCTGTTCCGCGCCGCGACGCTGCTGTGGTCGGTACCCGTTTCTCGAGGGTACGGCCGACGAATGCGCTATCTGGTCCGCGATGATGCCAACGGCAAGATCATTGGACTGTTTGCACTTGGCGATCCTGTCTTCAATCTCCGAGGCCGGGACGAGTGGATCGGCTGGGATGTGGCGGCGCGCCGCGAACGAATCTCTAGCGTGATGGATCTGTACATCTGTGGGGCGGTTCCGCCATACAACACGCTCCTGGGCAGCAAGCTAGTCGCGTCCCTGGCGACCTCGCAAGAAGTGGTCGACCGATTCCGCGAGCGCTACGCGGGCCGTCGGGGGATCATCTCGGGGATCGTCAAACCGGCAGAATTGCTCGTGATCACGACGACCTCCGCGCTCGGCAAGTCGTCGCTCTACAACCGACTGAAGCTTCCGACCGATCCAGTCACTGAGTTCCACGAGATCGGATACACGCAGGGCTGGGGACATTTTTCCGTCGGCGATCGCCTCTTCATGGAGCTCCGCGATCATCTGTTGTCGGAAGATCATCGATATGCCAACGGACATCAATTCGGGACGGGGCCGAACTGGCGTCTGCGAACGATCCGAGCGGCGATGAAGTCGCTCGGCGTCAACGACGCCTTCCTGAATCACGGGATTCAGCGACAGATCTTCGCGACCGAGCTGTCCGATACGTCGCGCAAACAGCTGCGCGAAGGGATCAAACGCCGGAGAGTTCGGAGACCCTCCGCGGACGAGATTGCCGAGGCCGGCCTCGCCCGCTGGGTGCGGCCGCGGTACGCCCGTCTCGGCATACCTGCGTGGTCGCGGGCGGATCTCGAACGGTTGTTGGACGGTGACGCGGACTAGCGCTTGCTCGCCGCCGGCTATGTCGCAAGTCGGTGTGCGGCCGGCGCGCCGTTCAGTTTATTGTCGCGCCCCTCCGGAGGGGGCGCGGTTTGTGAGGGGAAACACCTCGGAGTAGTCGGATGTCGCGAGGAATATGAGATCGTGTTCCTCGTCGCGCTCAATGCGGACGTTTAGCACTCGCATGAGCTCACCTACGCCGTAGGCCGCGGTTTCTTCGTGCGATCGGATGACCACAGAACGTTGTTGCTCTATTCCGAAACCGCGCTGAACGGTTGCTAGCCAGGTACGCGGTCCATTTCGGGCGTCCACCAGCAGTTCCACGTCTATCGCTCGATCAGCCGAGGCAACCGACCCCGACGCAACTGAGTCCGCCAAATGGTCCCAGTAAGGATTGCAAAGCTGACGCACTTGGCAGTGGCTACAGAACGTGGCCTCCGGTCGTGCAGTCGGTGGGCGTTCGATCATTGAGCCCAGCGCAGCGGCGCTTCGTGTGCGGAGGTCGTCTTCCAGGCGGTCAAGCTCGTCGCGATCCGGAGCGGGGAAGACTTCTTCTCGAGTCGGATACGCGACGACGAGCTCCGTTGCGATTCGTCCGGATGGATTGACAGCGGCATCTCGCGCCCAAAGCAGCGCATAGATCCGCAGTTGGGCCTCGTGGTCCTCCTGCGGGACACCGGTCTTGTAGTCAGTAATCCGGCAGTTGTCTGCGTCCAGCGATATCAAGTCAGCCTTGCCGATCCACCCCATCGACGGGACACGCAGTTCGACTTCCGCGTGGGATCCGATCCCTATGGCACGAGTCCTTTCCTCGCTAGAGCGCGGTGTCGCCCCCGACGTTCCGGCGACGACATCGCTGCGCGCGATCGTCGTTTGAACCCCTCGACGCAGTTCGGGCATCTCGAGTGTGAGCGCGCGGCGGATCGCGTCCATGCGGCGCGCAACGCGCGGATTTGTGTGGAGCGAGGACAGTACCGCTTCCGAAACAGATCGCAGGACTACCGAGTACCCGCCGAGATCCTTGAGGACAATGACGCGGCATGGGCCATCGTGTCCGTCGCAGTGGTGAGTGGCCATCGCGCGGACAATGACTTCAAGCGCTCCATGCAACACCTCGCCCTTGAGGGTCGCGAGGAAGGGATTATCTGGGTAGCCTCTTCGGCTCCAGATATCCGGGAAGGTCGCATGTCGAAGCATCCATCGTCGTGGACAATGCTCTACTTCCGCGAGAGTCGAATAGCTGAGTGCATTTGGCGGGGACGGCCAAGTACCGTTGCTTCGCTCTACGTCGGTCAGGAAGGCGTCGTTCGCCATCTCAACTAACGCTTCGCACGACGAAGCGACTGGCCTCCGGAAGGTTCCGCTCGATGATCAGTTGGTCAACCAAGACGACAGCGACGGAATCTCCGAATTCCATCGCTTCGACCAAAGCCGGGTCGATAGGCGTCCCGGGTGTCAGCGGTCCGTGCAATGCGATGATGAAACTGCCGATTGACGAAGTCGCGAGAATCGGAGCAATGAAGGATCCGATCCCAGGAATATCTAAAGCCGCGTCACGCTCAAATCGCACACCGTGGTCTTCCTGCCGAACCAGATCAGTGAATAGACGGTCAGCGGCCGCTTCCGCCCGACCGGAATCGATCTGCGGCGCCTCGTCGAACAGAACGTAGCGCAGCAGGGTCGAGCCGAGGTGGCGGTCCAGCAAGTCATGCTCGAAGCGGTTCCTGAAGCTCCTCAAACATCGATAGCAGGACCGGTCGCAGTTCGAGGGGCAGGTTTCCAACAGTTTCAGCGCTTGCTCGAAGAGCCCTCGACCTAGGTCGCGCGCGCGCCGAGTAAACCCGGCGCCGCCTGAGAGCGTGTCATACAGGTATATCTCCGCTTCGAGTCCCTCGTGACCAAGCTGAGTCAAGGCCGGCCTGTACTCAGCTTGGAGTTCGCCGGGCTCGATCTCCAGCATGGTGGTCGCCGCGATGGTCAGCGCCTCGGAGACCGTACGGAGGGAAACATCCGTGGCGAGATATCCGGGACGGAGCGTGAGGGGCTGCTCGACCTGGATCGAGACGAGTAGGACATCCGAAATGAAGTCCGTTCCGAGAACCAGGCCCTGGGTACTCGCCCCTCCGGGGCATTCTGGCTCACGCATATCCGGATATGGCTTCGCGTGCGGAGCCGACGTCCGGCCCGTTGGGATCGCAGTTGGCTCGATGAGCCCGCAGCGGGTGCAGTAGCTGTAGCCGTCTTGCCTCGGACCAGTGTTGGTCACCAGGAGGTCGGTTCTTACGTAGTGCTCCCTGAGCCTCGCGGTAAGCGGTGACCAACTGGAGTCCTCAGAGGGCTCCCCTGCGATCAGTTTCGCTCGCGTCGCGTAGCTGCGAGCCGGCGAGTCGTCCGGTGACGTTCCCTCGTCGACGTTGACCGGATGTGCGAATCCGGGCGGCCTCATCCAGTTGCGAGCCGGGCCGAACGTACCTGCGTTGCCGCACGCCGGGCAAACGCGGACCTCGCCGCGCTCAGCGGTGCTGTACGGTTCGGTCCGCGCGAAGTGACATATGGAACATTCGAAATACAGGCGACGGTCGTGCCACTCGTCGTAGAGCTCGGATCGCATTGGCGAGTAAAGAGCTCCAGCTGTCCACAACTTGCCGTCGACCCAAACTTCCTTACCGGGGGCATATTGGGTTAAGGCGACGGGCAAGCCCTGACTCGGCGAGTATTGAAATACCGGCCGGAAGCGCGTCGATTCGTTGCGGTTGAAGACATAGAAGCTGACGACATCCGTCGGGAACGCGTATCGCGGTAGTACGCCCCGATACAGCAAGCGATCAAGCAGGTTGCGGGCAGCACGACTCGCGTCGGTCTTCTCCTCGCCCGGCTCCGACTGCACCTCCACACTCTCGGCGTCGTCATCCGCGGCGTTCCCGGTGGCTCCATCCGAAGTATCGGCGTCGCCGCTATCCCGCGACGCGTCCCCGACGTCAATCGCCTTGTCGATCGCAGCGAGCGTCGCATCGACGATCCCAGCCAACAGCCCGCTCCGATCGGTCCCCGCTAACTCGTGTGGCAGCCAATCGTCCGCTTCCGCGGCGAGCATCGATTGATTGGTTCGAAGCCAATCCTCGAAGTCGCGACGGTTGAGTGCGGATGTGTCACCACGGAAGTCAGGGACTGTGCCCAGCACTTCAAACAACTGGCGCTGGTCCTCGGGGGGGATCTCTGGCAGCCGCTCGTAGTGGTAGCGCTGGAGGAGGAAGGCCGTCAGGTGACGTCGAGCGATCTCAGGATTGTCGAGCGTGAGGAGTGGATCACTGACCGGCCCCCGCACCATCATCTCCGGCTCACTGAAGTAATGCTCGTCGTGGCTGTCTGCACTGCCAAAGGCGATGACCGTGGCCACCGCATTTCCACGCCGGCCAGCGCGCCCTGCACGTTGCTGATAGTTGGAACGGGCAGGAGGCATGTTTCGCAACGCCACTCCCGACAAGACACCGATATCGATCCCGACCTCCATAGTGGTTGTCGAGGACAACACGTCGATCGCTGTTCGAGACTGGCCCGGGATTGTTGGACCGAGGTCGACATCCTGGAACAGCAGCTCGTGCTCTTCAGACTTCGAGAAGACTTCGTCAGCCTGGGCAGTGTTCAGTTGCGCCGTGTGCTCCGCCGCGATGATTGCCATCGGTGATTCGGGAGGCTCGCGGAGAGCGCGAACCGAACTGCCCCGGTAGTATGCCTTTCGGGCCGCGAAGACCGGATCAGAGTCCGGATCGACAATTTTGACCCGGTCGCGCGCGCAGTTAATGCACCGCTGCACGCCAGGAAATGGCCTCTGAGTTGTACGGCACGTTTGGCAGTATGCCCATTCACCATCTGTCTCCAGGGTGACGTGTCTGGCGCGCATCCGATACTTCCCACCCGCAACGCCCTCGCAAAATATCTCGAGTAGGACGGGGAGCCACCCTCGCTCAAATTCGCGCCGCGAGGCAGGTGTTGGCAGCCACCGTCTGATGGCTTCGAACTTACCGGTATGCGAGCGGACTCCATCCTTCGCTTGCCACCATCCATCCGGCATGTCTGCGAACCAGATGCCCGGGACGGTCCATTGATTCAACCAAGCGCGCACGAGTGCGAGTTTCTCAGCGTCGTCTGACGCCACTCCTCCGATTGTCGGAACGCGCTCTAGTACCTGCTTGCGGAGCCCTTCCCGCTCGGCAAGTGAGGCGAGAGCGAGCGATTGAAGGCCGTAATAGCGATCGGTGATGGTTCTCACGATCCCACGAAGGAGCGACTGCGGCGGAGCTTCGGTGCGTAGGCCCATTACGAGTTCCAGCAGCACGACCGGATCGGACAACTCGCCCTGACGAATGACTCGGTTCACTTCGCGCTGCGCGTCGAGCGATTCTCCGGCGCGCAGCTCAGGTCGGAGACGCACACGCAGCGACCGCGCTGCTATTAGGACTCCGAGGAACAGGTCCTCGAGGCTGAGCGAACTCTTCACAGCGTCAACGCGCCGAAGATCCTTCATTCCTGCCAAGATCAGAGGACGGAGCACATCCTGCATCGAGTAGGTCTGCAGATTCGGCGCCAGCCGTGCCGCCGTTTGTCGCGAGTCGGAGAAGGTCAACACCTTTCGACCACGGAGAGGCGCGAAGTCCGAGTATGCCTGGCTCGCCGGCTGCACTTGGAGCTGTCGAGCGACTAGCGCCTGGAACGGCTGATCGCCCTTCGTTTGATGATCCTGGACCGAAGATCGGCCGTATCCGGCGAACTGCTTGCAAACTCCGCACGGCCTGAATTCACCCCCCGATCCGTCGATCGACGGGCCCCCTTCATCGTCGTCTTCCGCGGAAGCGGCGTCTCCGCTGCTCCGGTCGCGCTTGAGAAAGACCTGCCGCGTCCGGTCGCCAGGCATCCAGGGATTCAGGCGGCCGGTCACAAGATCGAGTTGGAATGGCTCTACGAGTTCTGGAATCGGGTCTTCTAGGCAGAGGTCGAGTGGCAGGAGTTCGGTCACGAGTCCGCCAGCAGTGAGAAACCGCTCGCCCGGCTCTGACCAGAGGTAGTTCGGGTGGGTAAGGTCATCGGTGTACGCGCGGGCGTAGGCTGCGCCGCAACTGCGGCACGTATACAACTCAAAGACCCGCGCACCGCATGCACATGTGTCCTGAGGTTGGGCGAAAAGCTGCCCCACTGGGCGTGGTGCTCCCGGACGCACTGCAGAGCACGCTGGATCGATGCACGCCCAGAGACCGGGAAGTCCACGGAAGAAGGAGTGAACACGACAGGGAAGCAGGCTCGGTTCGCTCGCGTCGCGTTTCGCAGCGCTCCCAAGCGAGATCAGCGCAGTCAACGCGCGATCGGCCACTTCCTTCTCGGCCGTCGGGAAAATTAGCGCTCCCAGGCTGTCGAGGCGCTGCGCCGCCTGCATGGTGAGGTTCACCAACAGGCTCATCGGTGGGTACTGCGCGAGTGCTTCGAACAGCGTCTGAGGGAGAGAGGATGTGGTGGACGTCGCCCGGAACCTTAAGAACGGCTCGATCAGAGCACGTTTGAGCTCATCGTCATCGGCCTCGGCGAACCCATCGAGATCGAGAGCTGCCAGGACACGGGCATCGGCTTCGGAACCATGCCCTTCGCTCGGTCGGAGAGCGAGATCACCGGTGATGGTCTCAAAATCGTGCTCGCGTTTGCCCGACAACTGAGCTGCGAAGGCATTCGCCAATGTTGGGTCGCCGAAACTCGCGCTCGTGCAGATCACTTGCAGGCGGTCTGCGGGAATGCCAAGTCGCGCGCGAAGACGACGAAGGAGGAGGCCAACCTCGGCGCCTGCGGCACCTCGGTAAAGGTGTGCCTCATCGATCACGAGGAGCAGCCGCTCATCGGGATTCTCGGCCAGCCACCGGCGTGTCAGGTCGAAGATTGGACGTTCGAGGGGACGCATGAGCATGTACTCGAGCATCGAGTAGTTCGTCACCAACACGTCGGGCGGCGCGGCCAGCACTTCGTGTCGAGTTAGAAGTTCTGGGTCCTCTGGAAGCATGACGGCACGTACAAAGTCACCGTTCGAGCTCTGCCATCGCGTGCCTGACTTCCCGTACCAACGTTCCAGATCGGGCTTGGCGGGCCATTTGCCCCGCGCCTGCAGCGTGTCCATCAAAGTTGCTGCGGCATCCCGCGCCTCAGATGGGTCGCCAGACGCCTTCTCGAGTAGTTCGACGTAAAACTGTCCAAGGGGACGGAGCTTGGCTTGGTCCTTCGTCGAGGTGCGAACACCGGGATAGAGCGTTCGACTCGTGTACCGCGCGAAGCGAGCCGGACGTCCGGACCATCGATTGAAGGCAGCCCGCACTCCCGAATCTCCGAGCATGAGACGGAGCCGTCCGAGTTGGTCGTTAACGAGCGCGTTCATTGGATACAGGACTATCGCTCGCAACGACGGAACGGCGAACGACTTCGGGCGGTCCGCCGCCTCGATGGCGAGCTTCCCCAAGATCGGTAGCAAGAACGACTCGGTCTTCCCGGAGCCGGTGCCGGTTGTGACCACAAGACTTCGCTTGTCGTTCAAGCTGACGGTGAGAGCCTTCCCCTGGTGGTCATAGGGAGGGTCGTGAAGAAGCGCCGAACCGTCGTCCCGATGCGCCATGCTGTGAAGCAATTCCGCCGCCGGCGTCGGGAGACCGAGATCGCTGAAGGGCGTACCAGACTGATATCTCGGCGTGGACTCGATGTACGGAACTTGGAAGATGACGCCAGGTTGGTCGAGCAATGCGCCGCGATCGCGAACGACCTCCTCACTTCCAATGTGGTAGGCCGCCTCGATGTAGTCGCGTAGCGCATTGCGGATCTCGTCAATCGTCCCCGAGATTGTTGCCGGACGGGTCGTCATCGTTCCTAAACCTCCACGTCGATGTCTAGCCAGAGCATCTTCGTGACGAAGGCGAGCTCCTCTTCGACCTCTCCCGGCATCAAGGCGTACGACACAAGCGCACCTCGAGCGGCGATTGGTAAACCGCGCCTGTCCCAGCGGCGTTGAAGCCAACTTGGCGGCGGTGCGAATAGCGAGAGTACATTCACGCTCGCGTCGCGTGTTACTCGAACGCGCTGCGGATGTCCGCGTACCGCGTCGATGGCCGCCTGTAAATGCCAAGCTTCATCGGCACCTCTTGCGAGCGATCCATCCAGCGGAAAATCGACGAAGCGTTGTGGTTGCCCCCCTACCACCTCGACATAGCACCAGAGATCACTCCCGTAGGCCTGAGTACGCCGAGCGACGTACCTGCCCGTGTCGCGGGCGGAGGGTTCTCGCCAGCGACCCTTGTAATAGTTCGTGGGTGCCGCTGCATCGAGTAGCCGGAGTCCGGGGATCTCCCCTGACGGTCCGGCAGCCTCGAGGTGAAGATCCTTCTCTCGCAGTACGTCGATCGCTGGCGCCATCAACGGGCACCTGAGCCAGACCTCTTGACTAACCTCGTGTAGCCCGTAGTCGTCGAGAAGCGTCGCAATGTCGGTCCCCGAGGCCGCGTTGATGATGCGGAGGTGGTGTTCATGCTCGATGAGTACCGCAAGGGATTCGCCCACGAGGGAGGCTCCTTCCGGTCGCACCCCAAGTAGAAGAAATGCCCCTCCTGACCTCCGAACAAACGCGGGCGGGCCGAGGTAGAGCATCCGCCGCCGACGCAGCGTCGCGTTGTCAACCTCTGAGACCTCCAGCAGGTCGCCGGACGCAACTAAGGACTCAAGGATTCCCGCGAGGGTCTCGCGCAAGGACGGGCCATCGCCGGCGAGCCCCTCCAGCGGTCTCGCGGTCAAGGCCACGAGCCCGGCAGGAGTGATCGGACAACGGAAGGACGCCGTTCGGCGAAGTGCTGCAGCGAGCGCCTCGTGGGCTGTGAGGTCCATCGCCGTAGCGTCGAGACCAAGCGCGTCGGTGCAAGCAGCCATTACCTCGGCGGGGGTCAGAATGTCTACTCCCATGACCACCCCCGATAGGAGAGCAGCGAGTCGGGGGCGGCGCTCGCGTAGTGGGTCGCGAGAACGAGGTAGCGCGCGGCCCGCAGGATGAAGGGCACTTCCAGGGCAATCGTCAATGCCTGTTCGATGTCATCTGCCCCTGCCCACGTGTCGAGCGTCCCTGGGGAACTCGCGAGGCGCAGCACGAATTCTGCGAGCCAACGGCGGTCTACCGGTTCGGAATGAAGCACCGCGCGGCTGAGCTCCGCGAACTCGCGCACGCGCTCCGGGGTCGACAACGTCGGCGAACTGTTCACAAGTTGCTTCAGATCCAATCGGAAGCCACTGTGCTCTCCCGGACGCGCGAGCGCGGCGTCCAGTTGCACGCGCTCGATGGACTGGTCCTCCTCGACGCGCGCCTCGGCCTGTTCCCACCAACCGCCTCCTATCACCCCCGCGATCGCTTGAGGGAAGGCGCGTACAACACGGTCTCGTCCGGCCGCTGCGAATGGATTGCCAGGAACCTCTGCCTGAGCCCATGCCGCCGTGGTGCTGATCCAAGCCCGAAGGGCTTCGAGGGTACGACTCCGGGTCAGGAAACGCGGGGGCACGCTCATCCGCTGTAGGTCGACAAGGCCTCGGATGAGTGGAGGCATGATCGACGTCGCCACGTACCCGGCACTGCGTGCGACGTAGAGTCCGCCGGCACCGGCGCGGAAAAGCCCATCTTCGCCGACGTCGACGACGGTAGTCGCGTCGGGCTGGTCGAAATCGAGGTGCTCAACGCGGACCACCTGATCACCCACGTTATCGTGGAGTCGCAGGAAGTAGCCGTTGCGATCCTCACCTGAACCCCATCGGAGAGGAACGAATGCGCGCTCACACTGAAGCGACACAGCCCCCAACTCGGCGTGCGTGATCTCGATCACACCACGATTCGCGCTGTCGTACCCCTGATAGACGTCCTTTGCCTGGCGAAAGTCGCGATCGAAGATCTCCCGCCAGACGTGCGCGGCGATCGGAAGCGTGAGGGGGCCCAACTGCTTGTGGGCGATCCGTTCCGATCCCCGCTCGAGCGATACCCCTACCTCCACTGCGACACCTGACGGGCCGAGGACATCGATGGTGGCGCGGCCCTCCCACAAGTCTTCAAGAGTCGGGGACGCCGGCCCAGCGAGAATGAGGAGAGCTTCGCGGTAGGTCCCACTTGCCGCCCGGACTCGTGGCTCTCGAACGACGATTTCGAGGTAACCCTCAACGGGCGGCGCAGTCGCGTCATCGAGCAGCAGGGCAACGCGCACCATGTGCGAGCCCACATCGAGTCCCGTGAAGCGAACGTAGGCGGATTCGCTCCGCCCGCTCGGCCATCCAACGCGCACCGGCTCCCCGCCGTCGAGGATGACGCCGCAATGGCGGACTGCGAGCGTCGACGTAATGCCCAGAATGGGCTCGTCACCGACGACCCATTCGCCGCTCCCTTCTCCGTCCCACGAAGCCGGTTCCAGTCCCGCCGGTCTCACGTCCACACCCGTCGTGACCCCGATGTTTAGGCGGGCAATCTCAAGGACATCTGCCGAAGAGATTTCGGCCGGCACCGACATCGTGTACGCGTACACCCCCGCGCAGTCGGCTGATGTGGGAGCGATCCAAGCTGGCAGCTGATCGAACTGGCGCTCCGTGATGAGGATGTATTCGTGTCCCGGCCGAACCGCCTTCGTTCGAACCTCGGTAGCGTTTGTCGGACCAGCGAGCCTGAAGACCCAACAAGGACCGGCCGTAAATCGGCATTCGTCGGCCAGAAGTTGGTTTAGGTGGGCCTCACATTTCTCGAGTTGCAACACCGGGACGTCCGCTCCAGGCCACCTATCCAGTTCGACGCGGAGACCGACATAAAGGAGGTAGCTGGGCGGCAGCGGCGGTCGCCTTGTCATGCCGGCGACCATGCAGCGAGAGGTGGAGAGTGCAACCTCAAGCTCAGGGAAGCGCGCAATGAGAGGAGCGAAGTCCGGGGGTTCGACGAGAAGCTGCCACCCTACGGCGTTTCGCTGAAGCCCAAACTTCGCTGGAGCAACCGGCCGAGCTTCGCTGCCGCGCTCGTCGGGCCGACCGACGGATGGCGCGCTCCGGACGGCATGGGTCGCGAGCCCCCGGAGCTGAACCTTCGCCGCCGAAGTCCTCGCGTCCGTGAGCCATCGTCGAGCCTCGCGCTCTGCCGATAGGTCGGAAACGATGCGTCGGAGCGTCGAGGCCAGCAAGAGAGGCGTTTCGCCAGCATCGACTAGGAGGGCGGACGCGACCTGGCCGAGCAACGCGGTGTTCTGACAGAAGACGCGAAAGCGGGCTGAGGTCCTCACCGCCCGAGCCGCGAGTCTCACGCCGAGCTCGTTGGGGTTCGCGAGGAGGTTCGCAGTTAGGTGATGGCGGTACTCATACAACAACCGGGCGAGATGAAGTTGGAGATCGGTTGGTAGGACCGCGTGGGTGATAGGCCAGCAGATGTTGGTGAACTGCCCCGCCCATGCACCCTGCGGCTGAGCTCCTCCGAATGCGGATGCGAACTCTTTGAATCGATCCCGGAGCCAGGTGCGGTCGCCGTACCGCGTCCAGCCAGGAGTGGTCGCTTCGAAGGTCTGCCAGTATTCCTCGCCCTCATAGTGGTAGCCGACTTCCGCGGCGTAGACGAGGAGCGCCAGTGCCCATTTCCGTGATGGCGGTCCCTTCTGCAGGGCGGCGCGCACGTTCGAGCGGACTGTCTCGAGTTCGCTGGGATCGAGGCCGTGCTCGAGGATGAATACCGGCCCTGTCCCCACCTGAATTGCGCGCACCGCGCGAAGCTCGCCGAAATGCGTGCTGAGCCTGTCGCTCAGGGCTTCGAGGATTCCAGCAGGCCCAACGGGGACATGAACAGGCGCGCGAGGGGACTCCCCCAAGGTGCGTTCCGGTTCCTGGGACGCGGAAGGTCCATTCATCGCGACTACCAAACGTGGATCGGCACGCGTCAGAGTCGGCTGACGACCGCTGAGCCGCTGTTGGCGCCTCGCGACGCCATCCCCCAGCTCTGAGCCCATCCCACGTCCGTGTTTTCACGTCAGGGGGCAACCCGGCCGCATTATATGCGTACCTGCTCAGCGTTCGGGAGCGACGTCTGTGTCCGAGACCGAGGCGTCCGCGGTGAGTCTCAATGCAACTTGGGATGGGCGCGGCGGAGCAGGATTCGGCGGTATCGCCGAGCAGTGGCCCCCTCGAGGCTTTACACCGCGAGCGCGACGCGAAACGGCACACATCCCTTTTCGCACGACCGCGTAGTCATGCCAATGTTCACGTACAGGAAGCAGTCCCCCCGACGAGCCGGCTAGGGCAGGGGAGGCCAGCCCGAGCGAGTGGGCGTCGCATCGAGGCAGTACCTGAGCGTCCGATCGCTCTAGATCGATGCGGGAGTGCGAGCCAGGGCATCGAATTAGCCAAACCTGGAGATCCCTGCGTCGTCGTCACAGCAGGCGCCGGGACTCCATCCGCTCGACGTTCCCCTTCTCGAACATCAAGTCACTTACCTCTGAGAACGGTAGCGCTCCTCGTCGGAAGCGATCGAGGGCGTCTTCAACCTGGGCCGGTGTCAGTACGCCATCGGCATACGCTTCGAGGGGAAGACCGAGCACGGCAGCCGCGTCTCCAAGTACTTGCACAAGCGCTTCCTCCGCTTGTGCCCTCAGTGATGCCCGGAAATGCAGGAACCTGAGCTCTCGCTCGAAGTGCGCGTAATCGTTCAGCACCCGGCGGTCGCCCATGAAGATCTCACGGGCGGTCCAGCCGATCGTATGTGTTGCCTGCAGAGCCAAAAGGTCGCGGAGACGAATGTGCTCCTGCACATCGAACGTCGGCGCATCCGCATCCATCCCCATCCACTTCGCATCCACCCAATCAGGTGTCAGCTTCTCGGGGATCGCGCCCAACTCACGGAACATCTCGTCAAGCTCGTCACCCGAGTAACGTGATGGAAGTTCGACATGTATGAGCCGCGCGGCGGAGAGGTCAACGTCCGTCACACCGCCATAGTCAATGGAGTAGTGAGGCGGAATGTCCTCCGCTCTGGGCAATACCTGTCGCTTCCTGCCAGATACGGGATCCTCCGCGAGCCCGTGCACGATGGCGACCTCGAACAATCGCTCACGTGTCATGCCTCCGCGTCGTGGCTCAGGTGCCCGTCCCGCGTCAACCGCGAGCTCAATCCAAACTTCGTGGTCAACGAACAGTCGGCGTGCCACATCTCGGACGAAGTCGTCTGCTCCGCTGTCTTGGTAGGAGAGACTCAGCGACTCCTCAAGCGCCCATTGTTGTTCGGCTGGCTCTACCACCAGCCGATATGCATCGTTTCTGCTCGTCCGATACGGAACAACCCCGTTCGAGACATCTTGAAAGAGCATTTGCGCGTTCAGGCTCTGGGGATAATGTCGCCCACCGGTCGGGACCCACCGAGAGATGCGTTCAGGCATCGCCGATGTCCTCATCATCCGGTTCGTACTCAGGGTCTGCTTCGTTGCCTGCTCGGCTACGCAGGAAATCCAACTGCTCGTAGTAGCGACGAAGTTCAGGCCGCTTCCGGAGTTCAGCGTCCGACTCCCCTGAGAGCGGCGCCAGTACACGCGCGGCAAAGAAGACCCGCGGCTCAATCGAGACACTGGGGTAGTCCTCGTTGATGCCCAACAGCTTGGCTATCTCCGGTGCCTCCCATTGCTCATGCTCGGAGAATGGCGAGTACCGCGGACGCGCGAATCCTCTCGCGACCATGTCATTCGATAGCCGCATCTCCCAGGTCGTCCGGGTGACGCTGCGAGGAGAAATTCCAACCCCTAAACCCCATCGCGAGATATCGAGGAGGTTGAGGTACGTGCGCGGGAGCTCCTGCTTGTCGGTTTGGTTCGTCAGGAGGCGGTCCCAGGTTTCGACGATTGGGCGCGCACTTTCGTCCTGCCTGACTTCTCCATAGATCAGCGCCAGCCCGGAGACCTCGAACAGATCCATGAGAGGATCAAGTACCGCTGAATTCACCTGATACGTCGGAGCCGTGTAGGTGGTCCGGACGTAGCTATCGAGGCGTAACGAAGCCGACATGACGGCTGGAAACAAGCTGCGCACGCTCTCCGCGTCACCTACGGCGACGGCGTCCGCCAGCTCATGCAAGCAGCGGTAGTGGGCGTCACCGAACCAATCAGGCTCGGATCGATCCCTTGATGGCGTCAGTTGCGGCAGCTGCTGCGCAAGTTGCCCGAAGACGCGCTTGCGGATCGCGGCAACCTCGCTCCGCGCGGTATCGATCTCAGGTGTTTCGACTGGAGGGTTGCCGCCTCGGAACGCCTCAAATGAGGGCAACACTGAGGCCATGCGTGTCAACGTCAGCTGTGCCTTCTCAAGCAACTGGATGCTTTGAGTACACAGCGCAACTACATTCGTCGCCGGTTGGTTCGGCGGTCCGCTCAGCGAACTGTGTTCCCGCACTGCTCTAGGAAGGTCGCGGCAGTACTCCCGAATGGCGAAGATGGCTGAGTCAGCTAAGGCCATCCTGATGAACCAGGCTGGGCTGATGCGCTTTCCCTCGATCACGATCTCCGCTTCGAGTTGGGTTCGGAGGTCGCCGACCGCTCGGAGCACCCGACGTGGCCCGCGCACCACTCCCACTGTCGCGTCGGTCGCGATCTCCGGTGCGCTGTCTTCGATCTCCTGCGGCCACTGCTCGATCCCTTGACCCCATCCGAGCAATCTGCTCATCAGTAGGGTCGGTGGCTCCCCTTGCACCGCCCGCCCGGCGTCGTTGTCGATCTGCATGTCCCAACACATGCGCGTGACGGCTCGACAGTACACATCCGCTGCGTCCGGGTAGCGGAGCGCAGCTACTTGCGCCGCGCTGCTCGCGGTCAGAGACGACACCGTTAGCGCGGCATCCCGATCCGCGGCCGCGACAGTCGCGGCCAATACCTCGGCCATGAGCCCGCCAAGCGCTGCCTCCAGCCAGAAGAGATCGGGCTCCTCCTTCCCCTGCAGCGGAATACCGGTTCGGATCGCAAGGTCCGTGGTGGAGTTGTCCGATTCGACCCACCGCGGATAATTCGCCGCTGGCAGATGCCAACCACTGTCCGCTGGTATCCGGCGGCGCTCTTGGGAGTAGATGACGAGAGCATTGGCCACGTTCCGGGCGAGACCAGTCAGTCTCGATGTGCTGATTGCGGCGCGCTTCTGTGATAGCCGCACAATCTGCGACAGCAGGTGCAACTGATGCTGAATGCGTCGGGCCTCACGGCGGCGCAGCGCGTCGTGCGATCCCGCCAGCCGGTCGAGGCGATTCAGACTCCTTGCTAGCTGTGATAGGGGCTCTGAAACCAGCGCCAAGGGGTCGAGGAGATTCAGGGATCCAAAGGCAAGTTGACCGAACGCGAGCGCGGCGAACGCGAGTAGTAGTGCGTAGGCACCCAGCGAGATCATCCCGAATGGGACCGAGAGGGATTCGAGGAGGACCAGGAACAACCCCACCCCGAGCGCGGCGCCCGTTAGGCGAAGCCGGCGCAGCGTGCCTGAGCCGCCCAGAACCAGGCTGCGGATGTCCGCCGACACGTCCTGGTACACCGTCCCGACCACGATGCTTACCGTCGCCAGGTAGAGCCCCAGCAGGCTCGCCGTTACCTCTGCAGCCAGCTTCGGAAACTCCGCCATCGGAGGCCGCGTCTCACCCAGCGGAACGATCCCGGGCCAGCGCTGGGACACTAACCACTCCGCACCTAGCAGCGCCCCACCCACCGTGATGCCAAGCGCGAGCCCACCAAGAACTCCGCCGACGGCGCGTCTCGAGGAATCTACCAGCCGCGCGACCGAATCGATCGCGTCTCGCAGACGTACCGTCTGGCTCAGGCGGCGGAGTTGTCGTGCTTCCTCACGCTCGCGCTGCTTCCAGTAGTCCCTTGTCAGCTGATTCTGAACTTGCCTCGTAAGAGGGGTGGCGCGGTCGCGGCCAGCTCTCCAGCCCATTCCCGGCAGTGTTTTGAATCGAGAAAGCCAGCCCCACATATCGGAAGCGTAAACCAATTGCACGCGCCGATGCGGGCATGTACAGAGCTACCTCCGAGCGAGAGCGCCGGGGAGCATCTGTCGCTCATGATGGAGGCAGTCCACTAAAGAGCGGGGCGAGAGAAGAGGGCTTGTGAGCGAGAGTGTCTGTGACCATGGGATGTCTCGTGCCCCGCTCCTAGTCAGATCCAGGCCAATCAGCAGGCAGCTCAAACGTCTCGAGTGGAGTCGCGACAGGTTCCGCGGTCTCGCTCTGCCCCTCGGTGCCCCATGTGACTTCGCGAGCGAACGGTATGAGCTCCGACTCCAGCGGGTGCCGGGCCCTTGGGTGGTGGACCAACTGCCAAGATGCGTTCGGTCCGAGCCAGACGTGTAGCCGCGGTGCGTAAAGGACGGCGGAGGCCCTCTCGCCCCGCAGGCCTTTGCGGTCCCGCCACGCGCCGTTCGGTCGCCAGGTTTTCGTCACCGTGGCGTCAGCGTGCAGAACCCATTCCTCGTCTCCGATGAGCGCCGTGAGTAGGTGCTCGTCGCGGGCGAACTCCACGCCTGGCACCACGACCAAGAGAAGCGGCTCACCAATGTCGTCACCATACGCGCTGGTCTTCTTCTCCACGGCGCCGCGAATTCGGATCGGTGCGTCCACCGTCACCACTTCGCTCCCGTAGCCTCCGCGCGCGCCTTCAGGCTCAAGGCCGGGCTTCAGCCGGTACGCCACGATCTCAGCCTCCCAGCCTTCTCCACTCCACTCCATTGATGGGTTGGAGTCGGTGTCTGGCAGCGTCTCGACCCAGCCAGTGACATCGCGAAGAAACGTTCCCCGACGGATCGGACGCTCGCCAGCCGCCCGGGAGTGATACATCAACGTCCATTTGTCGCTCACGACCTCGTTAAGGAGATCAACCGCCTGCATGCGCAGATCCTCAGTGCGAGCGTCGTCCTCGCGGGGGTTTGCCGTCGTGCACTCCACGAGAAACGAGAGGTCCCCTCGGCGCGCACGGAAGTCGGGACGCTTCGTCGTGCCGGGGATCTTCGGATGCACCTCGACCTCGAAGCGCAGGCGGTGCAGGATCGCCATCGTCACAAGCTCGACTAAGGCGCCAAGGTGTACGGCGTGGTCGCGGCTGATGAAGCGCTGGCGCACGTCGTGCTGAGCATCGTCCGGAAAGAGCTCAAACGCTTCTTCCAGGAAGGCGCGGACATGCACCGCTGGGACGCGTCCAGTGCGATTGAGGTAGGCGAACGGTGCCTCGCGGAAGTCGGCCTCATCCACCGAGGTGCGTTGGCGGTCGCTGAACAGCTTCATGCAACGTTTCTCCGCTCGGTGCATCGTACCGAGGGAAGCATGGGCGCAACCTTAACGGGCGCCGCGCCCTGCGCGGAACGATGGGTCGAGGCTCTGCCGACGATCCGAGTCCGCCAGTTGGTGCTCGTACAAGTGCGCAGCGCCCCTTTGACCCCGGCAGCACGAGCCGGGCCAGACAGGGACAAGGTGGGACGAGACGGTATCGGGCGGCATGAGCGGCGCCGCGACCTTCCTGCCCTCACGCCGACTGCCTTCCACCTGGGAGTGGAACGACGCGCCTAAGCCGTTGCTGTAGCGATTTGCCACACGGACAGGCCTGCGAGCACCGCGGCTGCTCCCTGTGGGAGCCCGCGCGGGGCCGGGGCGCTTCCCGCCCGCCGACCACATCGCCCGTCGCTCTCAGCCGTACTCGAACGGGGAGCCCGCTGACACGAAACGTTCGCCCCGCTCAAGTGTGCTGGTGGGTACATGGGCGAGACGCTCTGAGGTGCCCGAGCACCCGACAAAACGCCCGACAAACGCCCGACAACAGCGCGTGAAATCGGGGGGCTTGGCGTGGTTCCGAGTGAAATTCGAGATCAACAATCCCTTGTAATTACTGGGGTTTGTGGCGATCAGTGGCCACGGGTGCGCTCGGACGGACGGACTTCTAATCCGCTGGTCGGAAGTTCGAATCTTCCCGAGGGCGCCACTGATTCCGGCATCGCAGCCACGAGCCAGGCAGGAGCGGTCTACGCCGCTCGATGAGTGGACCCAGCGATCCGCGAGCGTCGTACATTGAAGGCGCCAGCAAGCGTGCGCGCGAACCCCCGTGGGTCGAATCTGCACCTCGACGAATGACGCCGGAATTTTCCCAGAGGTGCCGTCGAAATCTGAACCTCATGACCCAGATCGTGGAAAGGAGAATCCGATGAACGACACGGGGCGCACAGTCCTAATGGTGATCCTTGTGGTGATCGCGCTGCCGCTCCTGTGGGGCGGAATGATGATGGGTGGTGGCGTGGGCTCGGGGATGATGGGCGGTTGGGGGGTATCGAGCGGTTGGGATCGCTGGGATCCATGGCGTGTAGCACTGAGCATGGTGTCTACGGTGCTTGTTGTTGGAGGTGTTGGTGCGGTCATACTGTGGGCTTCCGGAGCATTCAGCCAACCACCGCGGCAGGCGCCACCGTCCAGCCCGTCCGATGCACGCGATCTCCTCGATGCACGCTACGCGCGAGGTGAAATCACACGCGAGCAGTACCAGCAAATGCGGGAGGATATCGAGTCGTGAAGGCCGGGGGTGTGAGAGGCGAGTTCCGCACTTTTGGCGCCCTCGTTGGAGGGCTGGTGATGATCATGATGGGCATCGCGCTGGCCGTCTTCAGCGGTGGGGGTGCCGGTCGCTTTGAAACGAACGGCGAGCGTATCTACTACACCGGCAGTAACCAGGATGGCAAGCGCATCGTTTATCGAGGTGGGGCAGCGTCAGGGATGATGATGGCGCGAGGTCTTGCTTGCGCCTCCTGCCACGGCAGCAACGCTCAAGGGGGCCAGCATCAAATGTACATGTTAGTTATGGACGCTCCGGATATCCGTTGGTCGACGCTTGCAGCAGAGGGCGAGGACGAGCATGCGGGTACGGGCGGCACATATGACCTCGTGGCGTTCCGTCGGGCGGTGATCGACGGCAGACATGCGGGTGGCGAGCCGCTCAACGACCTGATGCCACGCTGGAGTTTGAGCGACACAGATCTAGCCGACCTTGCCACGTTTCTCCAGTCACTTGGTCAGTGAACGCCAGTTACCTGGTGGGAGCTTGGCAAATCTGGAGCGGTGAGGGTTTCGGGAGGCGGTAGGGACGAGATCCCCACCCGCACGTTGTCCCGCCGAGCGGTCGGATCGACCCGCGCCCATCGCCATGAAAATTGTGAGGGCCGGGCTGAGGACATGACACTTCGCCCGAACGTTCATTTCCTATTGGGACGAGATCCAGACCGACGCAGATCAATTTGCTCAATGGTTTTCGCCGAGGCGGCTCATGTTTAGCTAAGTGGCCCCGCGGTTCGAGCGTTGGTGTGTGAGAAGTAGGCATCGAAGCGCGCGGAGCGGCCGCGAAACTCGAGCGGTGGGACGCGGACGAACGAGGTCGCCAGATGGGGCGCGTGCAACGGGCGCTTGACGACCACGCGGTGGCAGCCAGAACGCAGGGCGGCATCGAGCAGCCGTCCGGCATCTTCCTCTCTGCCGAGCAGCCGCGATAGCAGGCGCATCTCCTTCTTCGCGAGCGCGGACTGTGTGCGTTCCGGGAACATGGGGTCGAGGTAGATCACATCTGGCAGCGCGACCCCGGCCAACTCGTCGAGATAGTCACAGGCGTCGGCACGGATGAGCGTCAGTCGTTCGGTGAGGGTGCTGGTTGTATCCGCTTCGCGAGCCCGACGCAGGCCATCCTCCAGTAGCGCGAAGACCACGGGGTGGCGTTCGATGGCCGCTACGTGGCAGCCGAGCAGGGCCAGAACGGCGGCGTCGCGGCCGAGGCCCGCGGTCATGTCGATGATGTTCAGCGCCTTGCCTTTGAACCCGACCGCGCGCGCGAGCAGTTCGCGTCGGAGGGGCTGTGATCGTCGGTAGCCGAACGCGCCGCCTGTGAGGTCGCAGTACGCCGGGCCTTCGGTGCTGCCGGGCTGCAGCAGTTCCAGCCGTTCGTCGGTCACGACGAGTAGTAGGGGGTACGGCCCGTTGACATCGCCCGCGAACGGCAGGCCGAGGGTGCGCGCGAGGGCGGCCGCATATGCCGCACGCTCGGGGTGACTGGACTTGCAGCGCACCGCGACCTTTGGTGCTTCGTCCTGGTCCGCCACGATACCTGCTGTCCTCTACGCTTCCGGGCCTTCGGTTCAAGCCTATCAGGCAGTTTCCGCTGGTCAGCCGCCAACGTTTCCGGACGCTTCGGTTATCCTCAGGCGCGGAGGATCGATGCTCGAACCGCAGGCCGCTCCAACGATTGCCGTCCGGCTGACGCTGTTTGCCGACCTCAGGCGGTTCGAACCGAAAGGATCGAGCGGCCCGCGTGTCTTTGTCCTCGAGTCGGGGGCAACGGTCGCTGACCTCGTGGCCGAGGCGGGCATCCCCGCCACCGAGGACGTCACGGTTGGCCTCAATGGCGAACGAGGGTCGCTCGATGTGCCGCTCCACGACGGTGATGACGTCGTTCTGTTCAGCCAGATGGAGGGCGGTTAGCCCTCGTTGTCCCGCTCCCTCGTGCGATGAAAGAAGAAGCCGCATGGAACGCTTCGGCTACTGGAACAAGATCCTCCATGTCGACCTGACCGCTGGCACGACGAGCATCGAGGAACCAGGCGACGATTTCTTCCGCCTCTACGGTGGTGGTCGAGGGCTCATCGGCCACTATCTGCTAAAGCACGTCCCGGCCGGGGCCGATCCGCTGGGGCCGGACAACGTGTTGATCTTCGCGCCGGGCGTCCTCACCGGCGCGCCGGTGCCCGGCGCCGGTCGGCACAGCGTGGGGGCGAAGTCCCCGCTGTCGGGCGGCTTTGGCGAATCGGAGGCGGGCGGCTTCTGGGGGGCGGAGCTGAAGCGTGCTGGCTGGGATGCCATCGTCGTCCACGGTGTGTCGGCGAAGCCCGTCTATCTCTGGATCAACGACGGTGACGTGGAGATCCGTGACGCGGCGCACCTGTGGGGCAAGATCACGGGTGATGTCGAAGAGATATTGAAGGAAGAGGTCAGTGACCCGCGCATTCGTGTGGCGCAGATCGGTCCGGCGGGCGAGAACCTCGTCCGTTTCGGCAACATCACGAACGACCTCAACGAGTTCGCGGGCCGCACAGGCATGGGCGCCGTCATGGGTTCCAAGCGCCTGAAGGCGGTCGTGGTGCGCGGGCGTACGCCTGTGAAGGTCGCCGACCAACCGGGACTTCTCGCGATCTCGAAGTGGGTGAGCAGCACCGTCGACGAGGTCCACCGCGGCTTCCATGAGTACGGCACCGGCGGCGCGATGCAAGGGAAGAACCTCGACGGCGGCATGCCCACACTGAACTACCGCATGGGCGCCTTCGACGAGATCGCGAAGGTGGATGCGATCGCGATCAAGGAGGAAGTGCGTGTCGACATGGGCGCGTGCTTCGCCTGCTCCGTGCGCTGCAAGAAGGTCGTGCAGATCGAGCAGCGTGCGGAGGACGCGGGTGTGACCCGAAAGGGCGTGCAGATCGCCGTCGACCCAAAAGGCCGCTACCGCGTGGACCCAAAATACGGCGGGCCGGAGTACGAATCTCTTGCCTCGCTTGGTCCCAACCTCGGCGTAGACGACATCGTCGCCGTCTGCAAGTCCAACGAAATCTGCAACTACCTCGGTATGGACACGATCACCGCGGGTGCCACGATTGCCTGGGCGATGGAGTGCTACGAGAAGGGCATCTTGACGGTGGAGGACACCGACGGTGTGAAATTGCAGTTCAGCGACGGTGACGCTGTCGTGCAGATGCTGGAACGGATCGCCTACCGGCAGGGGTTCGGCGACCTGCTGGCCGAGGGTTCGCAGCGGGCAGCGACAAAGGTGGCGCGTGGGTCTGAAGCTTTTCTCACGACCGTCAAAGGCATGGAGATGGCGATGCACGACCCGCGCCACATGCCGCCCATGCGCGCGAGCTATCTTCTGGCCCCCACCGGCGGGGACCACATGCGCCAGACTGGCGACAAGAATAGCCTGCGCAACCAGGTTGGGATGTGCCATTTCCTCGCCTACGACGATGCGCAGACGGAGCAGATCCTGAATGCCGTCACCGGCTGGGGCATCGATCAGCAGGAGATGATCGCGACGGCGCATCGTGGCCTGACGCTCGCGCGCCTCTTCAACATGCGTGAAGGGTTCACCCGCGCGGACGACCGCCTGCCGAAGCGATTCTACGAGGATCTGCCGAAGCACCAGGGCCTGACGGATGAGCTACTGGCCCAGATCGTCACCGACTACTACATCGAGCAGGGCTGGGACCCGCAGACCGGCAAGCCGACGGCAGAGACGGTGCGCGAGCTCGGCCTCCAGGCAGACGCCGCCGGGCTGGTGTGACTCCGTCCATCGGGACGGAATGAGAGACATAAACTTTTTCCAGATTCAGACACGCCTTTGCGATTCGTCCGAAGATTACCGACTCTCAACTCTTCGCAACCTTCCAGCCTGCTGTTCCCGACGAGGCGCTTTCGTACAGTGGCTTTCGTCAGGTGGAACTGAGCTCATGGCGGGAGCATTCGATGAAACTCAGGAAGATTGTTTCGGCGGTCGCGATGGCCGGCATGGCGTTCGGACTGGCGGCGACCTCGCTCGCGCAGGCGGGTGGCGCGACTACGTACAAGATGTCGCAAACGGTCACTTGGACGGAAACGGTGTGTGGTGTCACCTACACGGGCTGGATCCACGAGATCCAGCAGTACACGTTGACCCCCACCGGTCAGTTGAATTTTCACTACATCGCCAACGGCGAAGCTCGTGACGCGGACGGGAACCACCTGAAGCTCAACAACAAGGAACTGGATCACATCCTCCAGACAAGCGTCCCAAATCTCGCCCCATATGGCGGTAGCCTCCAGGGCTGGGTCGAAGACAACATGGACGTGATCGTCGAGATCAACGCCCAGTACAACCAGCGGATCGTCAAGCCCGGCAACGGCGGCAAGACCCTCCAGAACCACTGGGTCTTCCAGGTCAACCACAACGGCACCACCGTCGACTCTGTGAAGTTCACGGGCTCCTGTAACTAGACCTCGAAGTCTTGCTGGCGGACGAGAAGCCTGGGCCAACGCCCGGGCTTCTCTGTTTCGTCCACAGGGGTGGGGGCGCGGTTAGCGTGGGTTTGGTGGGGGAATGCCGTCCTTGCCTTCCGCGAGGTCCTTGCTGGTGTACACGCGGTAGAGGCGCGAGTTGGAGTACGCGGGGAACTCCTCCAGATACTCCGCCCACGGGGCACCTCGGGAGTGCAGCGTGGAAAATCGCTCCACCAGCGGCGTCTGCGCCACCGCACCCGAGGGCTGTCGGCCAGGGATCAGGATGAAGCGCACGCGGTCCACAGGCTGGTCGGTCAGTACGCTGAAGTCGCGGTCGGCGTCGAAGGCCACTTTCCCGGTATGCCGCGTGAAGAGCAGCACACCCCCGTGGACGAGGCCGTCCACCAGCGCCAGTGCCTCGGGTTCCTCGTCCATGTATTCATCGAGGACTTCGGTTGCTTCCTTGATCGCAGCGTACTCCGTGCCGTACTGCGTCCGGAGGTCTGCCGAGCGCACCGCGCGGGCGAAGGTGTTTTCGTCTGGCGCGGAGCGGATGGTGTCACCCATGATGTGCAGGGTCGACACGCCGGAGAGCACGAAGACCGCGGTCGCAGCGGCATACGCGAGGTTGCGTCGTTTTGGCCGCCAGTCGCGCACGACCGCTGTGAGCAAGATTGCCGAAAACGGAATCGCGTAGATCCAGAATCTTGACCAGGACAGCAACTGCCCTCGGTAGACCTGGAGCGCGAGGAACGCCGGGCCTACGCCGGCGAAAACCACGAGGATGAACAGCCCCCGGTCGCGCTTCGCGAGCGAGATCGCGAGCGCGATGGCCACTAGCGGCACGAACGGCGGGAATTCACGCACGAGGTAGATAAGGACCCAGCGGGCCGTCGCGACAGGGTCGCCATACAGCGGGCTCAGTACCGGGTTTTGACCGAGCCGGATGCTCTCCGTGAAGTAGAGGTTTGAGCCCGCGCCGGTCAGGAAGGCGAACGGGTTGCCGAGGAAGAGCCATGTCCAGACGATCCACAGGATCACCATGTATGAGACGGGTGCGACGAACGCAATGATCACCGCGCCCACTCGCTCTCGCCAGCGAGGCGTACGCCACTGCATCACGACGACCGACAGCACGCCCGCCGCGGCGAACGCGACGGCCTCGTACCGCACAAAGAAGGAAGCGCCCAGCAGCAGCCCCGCGACGAGCAGCCCTCTCGACTCCCTTGGGTCCCAGGAAGACAGGGCGCCGGCAGCGGCAACGGCAAAGAAGAGGAAGATGACCTCGGTCATGCCGTTGATCGAGGAGTAAAACACCAGCGGGTTCAGCATGACCACGAGCGTGAGCACGATCGCCCACTTCGTCGGGACCGCGCTGCGCTTCATCTGGCCCCACAGTGCGGCCGCGAGGGCACCCGCGAAGAGTGCGGAGACGATCTGCCCGGCGAAGATCGGGGCGGTGAACTTCTGTAGCGCCAGGACGAACGGTACTTCAGCGATCGAGGGCAGGGGTGGCCACACAAACCCCACCGCTGCAAGGTGCGGGTCGCGCGAGAGCACGACCGACTTCGCCTGCACGACGCGAGCCATCGCGTCGCCGACGAATATCTGGGCGACGTAGACCAGCCACCACCCGCCCGCCATCGCGAGTGCGGCGATCAAAGCGAACCAGGCGAAGCCAGGGAGCAGGCTCGCCCGTGGTTTCCGTGCCACACGCTCCGCGGAGGGCACCCGCAATCGGGCGAGGTCGCCCGAGCCGAACATCCCGCTGGCCGGTCGTGGTTCGTCGAGCGCCATCAGGCCTCCTGTGGCGCGAGTCTAGAGCGTGAAGCGCATCACGCGGTGGTCGATGCCGGCTTCAAGGTAGATCGCGCCTTCGGCCACGTACCCGAGACGCTCGTAAAATGGAATGGCCGTGACTTGCGCCGAGATTTCGATGCTGCGGTACCCGCGTGCTCGCGCCTCCTCATGGAGGCGTTCCATGAGGGCGTTCCCTACCTGATGGCGTCGCCATTCCGGAAGAACGGCGACACGGCCGAGGTGTATCGGTCCGCTCGTGGGGGCATCGAGAAGGAGCCGTGCGGTCCCCACCGCTGCGCCATTCACACGCGCCAGCAGATGCAGGGCGTGGCTATTCGTAGGGGTGGCGTCGTACTGATCGATCTCCTCGTCCGCGGGGATGCGCTGCTCGTCGACGAACACACGGAAGCGGATGGCGAACGCCTCACGCAACTCCTCGATCGAGGTGACCCGCTGGACTTCGATCTCCGCCATGCGGCCTCCATGGCGATCGTAGCGGGAGTGCCGAGGGCTATGCTCTGCCGATGAGTATCGACTGGCCGGCCGTCCACTCCGAAGCGCTCGACGTGCTTCGCCAGTACCTCAAGATCGACACCTCCAACCCGCCCGGCAACGAGGCCGCCGCCGCGCGTTACCTCGGCGGCCTGCTGGCCGTCGAGGGCATCGAGTGCGAATTCATCCAGACAGCGCCGGGGCGCGAAGCGATCGTGGGCCGACTGCGGGGGGACGGCTCACGCGGCGGGGCGCTCATGCTGGCGAACCACCTGGACACCGTGCCCGCTGACCCCACCGGATGGACATCGCCTCCGTTTGAGGCGGAGGTGCGCGCTGGCCGGGTCTACGGGCGGGGCGCCGTGGACATGAAGGGCACTGGTGTCATGCATCTCTTCGCGGTGCTCCTCGCGAAGCGTCATGGCCTGCGCCTCGCGCGCGACCTTATCTTCCTCGCCGCGCCGGACGAGGAGCTCGGGTCCGGCTGGGGCATCGAATGGCTGATCCGAGAGCGCCCCGACCTCTTCGACGGTGTCGCGTTCACCCTCAACGAGGGTGCGAGCGGCGTGCCGGAGTTCGCGGGCCGCTCCGCCCACCTCTTCGAAGTCGCGATCTCTGAGAAGGAACTGGCGCCTCTCCGGATCGTGGCAACAGGCGTCGCCGGGCACGGCAGCAAGCCCGCGCGCGACAGCGCCACCGTGCGGCTATTGGACGCCCTTAACCGCCTGCGTCGCTGGCAGCGTGGGATCACCTATACGCCGGAAACGCGTGCCTACCTTGACCGGCTGCAAGCAGCTGGGCTGCTCGACGATCTCAGCGACCGCGCCGGTGTAGAGGCGGCTATTAGCGCCAGTCCAGACACGGTGGCGGCGTTCACCAACACACTGAACGTGACCGTGCTCCGAGCGGGCAGTCAGTCGAACGTCATCCCCGGCCGTGCGGAGGCCCTCGTGGACTGCCGCCTGCTTCCTGGCCAGTCCCGCGACGCCTGGGTTGCCGAAGTCGCGGCGGTCATCGGCGACCCGCTGGTGCAGGTCTCGCTCGAGTATCCCTCCTCCGCGCCGGTGGTCGTCTCCCCGTGGGACACCGAGGTCTCCCGTGTCATTACCCAGGTCCTTACGGAGACGTTCGAGGACGCGGTAGTTCTGCCGTCATCCTCGATCGTAGGAACGGACAATCGCTTCATACGTCCGCTGGGCATACCTGCCTATGGGTTCATCCCCTGCCTGCTCTCGCAAGAGGAGCGCGACGGGTTCCACGCGCACGATGAATTCCTCACGGTTGAGAACCTTAACCTCGGCGTGGAGGTGATGTATGAGGTCGTCCGACGTCTCTGCGAGGTTCAGTCAAGCGTCGCGCGGTAAGCAAGGGGCGCGGTTGCCTACGCTCTCCCGAGGGCCTCGATGTTCACGTAGAAGAAGAACGCCTGTGGCTCGCGCGTCCAGCGTCGCCATCCCTGGGCGATTGCTTCGAGATCGGCGGACGTGGCCAGCCCGTACTCGACAGCCTGGGTGGCGAGCGCCGAGTGCGTGACGCGCTCAGCCCAGGAGAGCCCCCAATTTTCCACTGCGGCGTGCTCATGGAAAAGGACGGTCGTTGCGCTGACGGTCACATCGTGGAACCCGGCATCCTGTAGCCAGCCCGGCAGCTGCCGCCCGGCATCCGCCTCCGCCTCGTTTCGTGCCGCTACCTCGTGGTAGAGCGCGAGCCAACGCTCGATCTCCGGGGTGCGCGGGAATGCGGTCATCGTCGCGTAGTCGGCGTCGCGTACGGCGACGACCCCGCCAGGCTTCAGCACGCGGCGCATCTCTCGCGCGGCGTCGACCGGCCTTGTGAGGTGCTGGAGTACCTGGTGGGCGTAGCACACGTCGAAGGCGGCGTCCGGGTAGCCGAGCGCGTAGACGCTGCCCTCCTCGAACCGCACGTTCGGGATGCCAGCGTTCGCCTCGCGCGCCTGGTCGAGGACCGCCGGCACAATGTCGATCCCCACGACTTCGCCCGGCGCGACGGCGCGCGCAAGGCCGGTCGTGATCGTCCCGGGCCCGCAGCCGACATCGAGCAGGCGCATGCCGGGGCGGAGGTGTGGGAGCAGGAACGCCGCGTCCACCTCGGCGGTGCGTCGAGCGTGCTGCTCGACGACAGAGGTGTGATGGCCATGTGTGTAGCGGTCGGAGTTGGTGGTCATGGCAACGGACGATAGCAGCATCAAGGCGCATCCCGGAGGTCACTCCCCGCAGAGTCTCTACAGCATCTCCAACCGTTCCATCGCCGTCTGCACCAGCATCGTATGTAGCTCGGCCCGTCGGCCTTCGTCCTGGCCGTACTGCCCCATCTCGATAAGGACGGGCGTACAGCCTTCTACCCAGCGCGCGAACCCGAGCGAGGTCGTGCCGCCCGCGAGTTGAGGTGTCACAGAATCGGGGAGCGCCGTGGAGGATGGTGTCGCTGTCGGGCGTGGCGTCGACCCGGCGGCGGGTGTGCCGCTTGGCTGGCCGCCGATGTTGGTGCGAAGGGTGAACTGCTCGCGTTGGGAGACACGACTATTTACGCTCTTGACCGTCTGCTGCAGCAGCGGCAGTGTCATCGTCGTGCCCCCGCTCGAGAGTGTCTGGCCAATGAACGCCGTGCCGCCGCTGGTGCCGCGCTCGTTGTAGAACATCCATGACTCGTGCAGATCGAATAGCCACTTAGGCCGGTAGTGCTGTGCGACGTTCACTACCGCGGCCGCCATCCGCTGCATCGGTAGGACGCTGTTGGGATTTCCTGGGTAGCTGCGGTTGAGGTCGCCAAAGCCGTCGACGGTCCGCACCATCGCCTGGGTCGACAGCCGGTTCAGTCTGGGCATGACGATCAGGCTCCCGTTCCGGGGTTGCCAGCGAGCGATCTCCTCAGCGGCGAGCCATCCGCCCGGCTCGTTCCCGTGGACGCCACCGAAGATCATCACGCGCGACCCAGGAAGGCCAGTGTGGATCGCCACGCCGGGCGTTTCCCACTGCGTACCCGGCATCAGCGCGAACGATTCCACGCCAGCAGCAAACACCGGCTCAGGGGTGGGCACTGGTGGTGGTGGGGCTGGAGTGGCATCGATCGTTACGGCACTGGCAGGCGGTTCCAGAGCGTGACTGCATGCGGCCACGAAGGCTGTGAGGGCGGCGGTGCCGCCGGATAGCGCAAGGAAGCGCCGACGGCTGATCCGGCCCACTCGGCGAGGTTCCGCCATCCAGTCATTCGCTGAGGGTCGATCCATGGGGGGAGCATACGATCCGTGCGCTACGGATGTGTTGTGCGTCCCGCGCGACTCCGCCGGCGCCCAATCGGTGACATAACAGCCTAGTCGCAGGTGTCGACGTTAGTACGACGAGACATCCATCTGGGGCAGCATCCCCGTCGCCGCATAGACCGTGCGTTCAGCGATGTTCGTCGCGCGGTCGCCGATGCGTTCGAGGTTGTGCGCGCACCAGAGGAGATGTGTGGCGGGCTCGATTGTGCTGGGGTCGCTGGCCATGATCTGCAGGAGATCTGCGTAAATCTGTTCGTACAATTGGTCGACGACATCGTCCATCCGCCCGACGCCATATGCCGCTTCCGCGTTGCGGTCGACAAATGACTGGACGGCCAGTCGCAGCATTTCACGCGCCTTCGTGGCCATGATCGGCAGGTCGATCAAGGGCTTGACGAGCGGCTCGTCCTGCATCATCAGCACGATCTTGGCGATGCCCTCGGCGTGGTCGCCCATCCGCTCCAGATTGTCCAGCACAGAGGTGACAGAGACGATCACGCGGAGATCGCCGGCCATTGGCGCTTGCAGGGACAAGAGCGAAATGGACGCGTTCTGCAGATGGAAATTCAGCTGGTTGATGTCGACGTCGTGCTCAACCACCTCGCGGGCCATTGCGGCGTCACGTTCGACGAGCGCGGTCATGGCACGTTCGGTCGCGCGGTCGACCATCGACCCCATCTCGATCACGCCATCGAGGAGCTGGGTGATCTGCCGGTGGAATTGATCGCGGGCCATAGCGACCTCCCTGCGCGGCACTGGGTCGCCGCCTGAGAAGTCTACGCCGTCAAAGGGGGGTGCTGATCACGCGGCGTTAACGAGGACAGTGGAATCTCAGGTCAGTCGAAGAGAAGAGCAACCCGCCCACAGGGCGGGCCAACCAGAGGAGACTGAGAAGGATGAAGATGGGAACGGGAACGCGCTGGAAGCGTCGGCTGGCTTTCGCGTTGGTCGCCACCTCGGTGGTTACGCTGGCCGCATGTGGAGACAGTAAAAATGAGGCGCCAGCGACCGCTACGGCGAGCGGTACAGCCACTGCGCCAAGCAAGGGTACAGCCACTACGCCCGGCACGATTGCGGCCGACATCGGTAAGGCGGACAAAGCCGACCTGACCGGCGCGGGCGCAACCTTCCCGGCGCCGGTCTACCAGGCCTGGTTTGCTGACTACGCCAAGGTCGCGAAGGGCGTGAAGGTCAACTACCAAGGAGTCGGCTCAGGTGGCGGCATTCAGCAGTTCACGGAAAAGACCGTCGACTTCGGTGCAACGGATCTCGCGATGACCGACGCGGAGATGGCAAAGGCGCCGGACGCACAGCACATTCCGACGGTTCTCGGCTCGGTCGTCATCACGTACAACCTGAGCGGTGTCACGTCCGCCCTCAAATTCGACGGTGGCACGATCGCGAAAATTTGGCTGGGTAAAATCACAAAGTGGAACGACCCGGCGATTGCCGCGCTGAACCCGGGTGTGAAGCTCCCCGACGCAAAAATCGAAGTGGTGAGCCGTTCTGACTCATCCGGGACATCCGGTGTATTCACGGACTACCTCTCCTCCATCTCGCCGGACTGGAAGAGTGCCATCGGTGTCCAGAAGGCCCCGAAATGGCCGGTCGGTCAGGCGGGTAAGGGCAACGACGGCGTGACCAACGCCGTGAAGCAGACGGTCAACTCGATCGGTTACGTCGAGTTGAACTATGCAAAAGCGAACAAGCTGCCGTTCGCGGACGTCAAGAACAAGGCTGGCAAGTTCGTCACGCCAACTATTGAGTCCACCTCGGCCGCGGCTGCGGGTGTCACGCTCCCAGACGACTACCGTGGCTCGATCGTGAACGCGGACGGCGACACCGCCTACCCAATCGCTTCGTTCACTTACCTTTTGGTTCGTAAAGACGCCTCTTCGTGTGCGAAGGCGGCCCCGCTGGTCCGGATGCTGTGGTGGATTTCGCACGACACGGCTGCGGCTGCGACGGCGAAGTCGCTCGACTACGCGCCGCTGCCGGAGAAAGTCCTGCCGAAGCTGGAGACGACGCTGAAGTCCCTCAAGTGCGAAGGCAAGGCGATTCTGCCTCAGTAGCGAGCTACTGATGATGCGGTGCCGGGAGTGATGCACGCCACTCCCGGTGCCGCGATAGTCTAGTCCGGCCGGCAGGAACCCCTGCCGGCCGGACGTCTGTCCGGTGCCGAGAGGGTTACACAGTGGCGAGTACGACCGACCTTGGTCACAGGCCCAGCCGTTCCGTGCTAGTAGGGGGACTGCACCTCGCCGATCGACTGTTCAAGGGCGTGACCGGGTTCGCCGCCGTATTCGTCGTCCTCATCGTGGGGGGGCTGTTCTACCAACTGATCTGGAGGGCCTGGCCGGCGATTACGGCGAACGGCTTCTCGTTTATTTGGAGTACTGACTGGAACCCCTCGCAGGGGATATTCGGAGCCGGCGCGTTCCTCGTAGGGACCGCATTGACGTCCGTGGCCGCGTTGATTCTCGCGACCGCGGTAGCCGTCTTGGTGGCGCTCTACTTGGTGGAGGTGGCACCGAGCCGGGTGTCGCGGCCGGTTTCGTACATGGTGGAATTGCTCGCCGCAATCCCCAGCGTGGTGTACGGCCTGTGGGGTATCTACGTCCTTGGCGGATTCATCCAAAGCACACTTGGCCCAATGCTGACGCATACGCTGGGCCTGTTTATCCCGTTCTTCGACGGCACCCCGCGCGTTACCGGACTGCTCTCAGCGATCGTGGTGCTGACGATCATGATCATCCCGACGGTGATGGCCGTCTCCCGTGACGTCATCGCTGCGGTACCGGGGAGTCAGCGCGAAGCCATCCTGGCCTTGGGTGCGACGCGATGGGAGACGATCCGGATCGCGGTCCTGCCATACGCCCGGTCGGGCATCCTCGGCGGCGCCATCCTCGGGTTGGCGCGTGCCGTCGGCGAGACGCTTGCCGTAACCCTGGTGATTGGAAACCGGGTGAGCATCCCGCACACAATCTTCGACCCGACCTACACGATGGCAAGCGTGATCGCCAATCAATTCCAGGAGGCCGAAGGGGCTACACACCGCGCCGCCTTGATGGAAGTGGCGCTGCTACTGCTCTGTGTAACCTTCCTGATTAACGTGGTCGCGCGCCTTCTGGTGTGGCGCGTGACGAAGGGGCAACGGTCGGTGGTGATCGAATGACGACGGCAGGCCTCGTAGCGCTTCACCGCCGTCGGCGGTTGACCGACCGCGTGATGACGGTGGTCATGGTCATAGCGGCCGTGGCCGCGGTGACCCCGCTGGTCCTGATCATGTTCCATGTCCTCACCCATGGTATGGGGGCACTCTCGCTGTCTCTGTTGACCGAAGACCCGAATCCGCCGGGTCGTCCCGGTGGCGGCGTGCGGAATGCGATCGCTGGCAGCATGCTGATGGTGGGAATGGCAATGGCGATCGGTACGCCCATCGCTATCGGTTGTGGCATCTTCCTGTCGGAGTTCGGCCAGAACCGAGCGGGCATGGTGCTCCGGTTCCTCGTGGATGTCTTGGCCGGTTTGCCGTCGATCACGATCGGGCTGTTCATCTACAGCCTGGTTGTACTGCCGAATAAGCGGTTTACCGCGATCGCCGGTGCGCTGGCGCTGGCTGTCATCTTGATCCCGGTCGTCGCTCGGATCACAGAGGAGATGTTGTTGTTGGTGCCGCGCTCGTTGCGGGAAGCCGCCTTTGCGTTAGGCGCACCTCGCTGGCGTACCGTACTGACGGTGGTGGTGCCGACGGCGCTTCCGGGGATCGTGACCGGACTGATGCTGGCTCTCTCCCGGATCGCCGGGGAGGCCGCACCGCTGCTATTCACATCGCTGGGGAACCAGTTTTTCAGTACGGATCCCCTGCAAGCGATCGACTCCTTGCCGACCCGCATCTACACCTACGCTTCTGGGCCGTTTGACTACTGGCACGAGCAGGCATGGGCAATGAGCCTGTTGCTCGTGGTGTTCATCCTGATGGTGAGTGTGATCGTCCGTGCGTTGGTCGGCACGAAGGTGACTGTTCGCCAGTAAGCGCGCCTGTAAGCGCGTGAAGGAGTTTCCGATGACTGAATCCGCCTCTCCTGCAGCCGTCGACGAGCGCTCGTCCTTCGACTTTAGCCCGACACGGACGGTCGCCTCGCCGGTGGGTGTGAACAATGCGGAGGCCAAGCGTGTGGCGCTCCGCGCGGAACATATTTCCGCTTGGTACGGCCAGAAGCTCGCGGTTTCTGACGTCACGCTGGACATCGACGCCCACTCGGTAACGGCGCTAATCGGGCCGTCCGGCTGCGGAAAGTCGACGTTGTTGCGATGCCTTAACCGGATGCACGAAGTCACACCCAAAGGGCGGGTACAGGGGCGCGTCATCCTAGAGGGTGAAGATATTTACGGGCCAGGCTCAGATCCCACCCGAGTACGACAGCGTATCGGGATGGTGTTCCAGAAACCGAATCCCTTTCCGACGATGTCGATCGAAGAAAATGTTGCCGCTGGTTTGCGGTTCATGAACATGAGGTCAAAGTCCGAGATCGCCGACCGCGTGGAGGCTTCGCTGAAGGCCGCCGCACTCTGGGACGAAGTCAAGAACGACCTCAAGAAGCCGGGGATGGCACTCTCGGGCGGTCAGCAGCAGCGCCTCTGCATCGCGCGGGCGATCGCTGTTGAGCCGGAGGTCGTCCTGATGGATGAGCCCTGTTCGGCACTCGATCCCCTGGCGACCCTGAAGGTGGAAGACCTGATGCGGACGCTCGCCGTGAAATACACGATCGTCATCGTGACGCACAACATGCAGCAGGCGGCGCGCGTGTCGGACCGGACAGCCTTCATGTTGGCGGGTGAGGGAGGCTACGGAGAATTGATCGAGTACCTCCCGACCGATGAACTCTTCACCAACCCCCAGGACCAGCGCACCGAGGATTACATCACCGGTCGCTTCGGCTAGGGCTAAGGTGCGGCCTCAGGCGGTGTGGCGGGGACGGTGAAGCAAATCATCGTCCCGCGCGGTTCGTCCGCGACCCAGATCGTGCCCCCGTGGCGTGTCACGATCTGACGGGCGATCGATAGTCCGAGGCCCGTCCCGGTCGCCTGTCCGGCGGTGCGGGCGCGGTCGGACGTGTAGAACCGTTCGAAGACGCGCAACCGTTCGTTCGGCATGATGCCCGGACCCTCATCCCGCACCCAGAACCGGACGAAGCCGTCTGCTGGCTCCGCACCGACGGTGACCGTATCGCCCGACGAGGAGAACTTGATCGCGTTATCCAACAGGTTCGTCAGCACCTCCAGGATACGTTCACGGTCGGCAAACACGAGTAAGGCAGTGGCTTCCATCGAGGCGCGTCCGGAGAGCATCACGCCAGCACGTTCGGCAAGTGGGTTTACGCGTTCAATGGCCTCGCGTACGAGGCTTCCGGCGACGACCGGGGCGAATTCGAAGGTCTCGCCACCCTGTTCGATGCGTGAGAGCCGGATCAGACGCTCGACAATCCCCTGCATCCGGTCGATCTCGTCGGCGAGCTGACGGTGGAAGCGAGCGCGCTGCTCCTCATCTGGTACCCCATCCTCCAGCGTTTCCGCGAGCGCCCGGGCGGCGGTGATCGGTGTGCGCAGTTCATGTGAGATGTTCGCGACCAGGTCCTGGCGTGCCCGCTCGGCACGACGCTGCGCGGTGCGGTCCAGTACCGTGATCACAGTCCGCCCATCTGGTACCGCGAGTGCGGTGACACGCAACACCAGCCCGGCGTCCAGCGTGAGTTCGTGTGCCACGCCGTCCGCCTCGCGGGCGACGCGGGCCAGCTCCGCCTCCCGAGTCGCACGGATCAGCGAGATGTCCTGCATCGCCTCCCGCGGCCGGTCGAAGAGGGCGGCTGCGGCGGTATTCGCGAACCGCACGGTCTGGTCGGCGTCCAACAACAGGACACCCTCCACCAGCCGGTCAAGGACGGGAGCGACGTTGGGGTCGCCAGGAGCCACGGCCACCAGTTCGGCTCTGTCCGCGGGGCGCGAGGCCCGCGCGACCAGCGACAAAGCCGCAAGGGTCACCAAGGTAGTGACGAGCACGTCCCAGGGAACTGGCAGCGCCACAACGCTGACCGCGAGCAGGGCGATGAGGGTGGCGGTGGCGAGGGCCCCTCGGCCGCTCAGCATCACGGGACGAACTTGTAGCCGATACTGCGTACCGTTTGGATGTGCACCGGGCGCGCGGGTTCATCTTCGATCTTCTCGCGCAGCCAGCGGATATGGACGTCCACCGTTCGGGTTTCACCCCGATAGGTGATCCCCCAGACTGACTCGAGAATCTGGTCACGCGTCAAAACCTGCTCCGGGTGGCGCATGAGGTACTCGAGCAGCGCGAACTCGCGCGGGCGCAGCGCCACCGGTGCGCCGTCCCGGCGCAACTCATGCCTCGTTGGATCCAGCGTCAGCCGGCCGGCCGTCACCGCCTGTGCGCCTTCCTCTTCCTTTGGCCCCGCGTGCCGGGAGAGGTCGTCTCGGCGGAGCATGGAACCCACGCGCGCGCGTAACTCTCGCATAGAGAACGGCTTCGTTACGTAATCGTCGGCGCCCAGCTCGAGCCCTTGGACGCGGTCCGGTTCAGCGTCGCGAGCTGTGAGCAGCAGGATGGGGACGGGCGTCTCGGCCCGGAGAATGCGGCAGACATCAAGGCCGGACATGCGCGGTAGCATGACGTCCAGGATCACCGCATCCGGGTGCCTGCTGCGGGCGAGCTCGAGCCCGGCAGCGCCGTCTGCCGCCGTCAGGACGTCGTGCCCGTCCAGTCCGAGGTTGTACGCGACGGCGTCTCGGATCCCAGCATCGTCCTCGACCACGAGGACTGTGGACATCTGACCTCCAGCGGTATTTCCCATGCCCTCACGGTACGAGGACAGGCTGCCAGAAACTGCAACACAATGTTAACGTCGATGACGCAACCGCGTCCTGACAAGCGCGCGCAGGCGCCGTTGGGTATCCTCCGCAGCGGGTGAGTGGCTTTACCCTCTTGCGACGACGGTGTGAGATGAATCTGACCCCCTTGCGTGCGGTCTTCGGACGCGATTCGCTTCGTGCGGGTCAGGTTGCGTCGTGGTTACAGATCGGGCCCGCGCTGGATGGCCCCGGCTACCGGAGGTTGCGTTTCCAGGGGGTGACTCACGTCGTTGACCTCCGGGATGAATGCTGCGACGACCCGGACGACATGGATGCCCTCGGCATCCGCTGGCGACGTCTCCCGATCGTCGAACATGATGCCCCTACCCTCCGCCAGCTGAACGATCTCATGACATGGTTGGAAGCCGAGGCGGACGAGGTGTCGGACGCCCTCCTCTATCTCCACGGCGCCGCGGGGCGCGGGCGCACGACGACCGTCGCGATCGCGCTCCTGATGTACCAGGAGATGACCTTTGAACAGGCGCAGCGTCAGGTCCTGCGGGCGTGGCCTGTGGTAGCGCCCAGCACCGCTCAACGCGCCTTCCTCGATGATGTCGCGATGCGCCTTGGATGTGTGTCCGAGACCCCTGACCTGAGAGCTTCGGGCGACAGTTAGTCCCGCTCCTCGCCCGTACACTCAACCCATGTGCGGACGCTTCACTCTGACCGAAAAGAACGCTGGCTTCGTCGCCGGACAGCTCGGCCTCGATCCTGACGAACTGTCTGATGTGTCCTACACGCCTCGCTGGAACATCGCACCGATGCAGCCGTTCTGGGTCGTCACGGCGGACCAGGAAGCGCGGCGCGTGCAACCCGCGACGTGGGGCCTCGTGAACCGGTTCGAAGCGAGCCGGCGCGAAGGCTCGAAGCACATCAACGCCCGTGCCGAGTCGCTGGCCTCGCGGCGGGCATACCGGGAGGCGTTCGCCTCCACGCGTTGCGTCATCCCGACGGACGGCTTCTTCGAGTGGATGGTCAAAGGCAAACAGCGGCTCCCGACGTGGTTCCATCGCCCTGACCGGCGCGTCTTTGGGTTCGCTGGCCTGTACACCTCCGCGCGATTACCGGGCGAGGCGGAGCCAACTACTACGTTCACGATCGTCACCACACTGCCGAACGCCACCGTGGCTACGGTCCATGACCGGATGCCAGCGATCCTGGCCGACGATTCGGCGATCGATGAGTGGCTGTATCCGAAGCAGACGCCCCAGGCGCTACAGCGGCTGCTCGTCCCTGCTCCAGAAGGGTACCTTCAGGCGATGGCGGTGAGTACGCGCGTGAACTCCGTCGCGAACGATGACCCGGCATGCCTTGACCCTGCCCCGCCGAGACCGGGACAGGGTGCGTTGTTGCTCTAAACGTATCCGGGCCCTCAGACGGCGTGCCGCGTAAGCACCTTCCGCATGCCGGGGAAGAGCGTGCGGATTCCCACCAACTCGAAGCCATGCAGGTCAGCCCGCGTCGTCAGACGGGTCTGGACGAGGCGGCCCAGCGGTTGGGCGAGCACCACGCCGAGCATGGCGGCGGTGAACGCATTGCCGAAGCGGTCACGAATGCCGTCCCTCGGACCTCGTGCCAGAGCTGCCATCGTCGCTGCCGCTGTGACCGCGCCCGTCACAGCGATGTTCGTCCCGCAGTGAGGAGAGACGGCCAGGCTGGCCTCGCCGCGCTGCATACGTGCCAAGGCTTCCTCCGCGCAGGAACGCAGCGTCACGTCATCCACGCGACCGATGATGTAGAAGCCATCTGAGGTGGCACGGCCCGCCAGCCGCTGTGGCCCGTGTCGGGCGAAAAGCACGGCAACCGTCGCGTGTTCCAGCCCGTGGTTCCGTCGAATGTCATCGATGCGGCGTCGGAGCCATCCGGTGACGAGAATATAGGCCACATGGGACTCCTCGCAGGGCGCCGTTTAAGTGCCGTTTGAGTATCGCCGAAGACGCCCGTCAGGGCGCGCGGCTCGTCCCGGGCGCGCCGATCTCGAACTCCGCGGAAACCTCGACGCGGATCGTCGCCGATCCGCCGGTCGGGGAGGTCAGCGTAACGGTGCCGCTGGCGCGCGCGGCCGGAAGCAGTGTCGGATTCACGGTGATCGTCAGCTCGGCGCTGCACGCCCCCGTGGCGCACGGCATGCTCGACCCCGCCGCCGCCCCCGCGGGCGGATCCACGATGAGGAAATTGTCGCTGGCGGTCGCCTGCCAAGTCAGGATGCCGGTCCCGGAGTTTCGTATGGGCACTTTCACGCTTTGGACGGTCCGGCGGTCTTCCAGGTTGATTGTCACCGACCGCGATGTGGCCTCAAAGACAGGCGAGCCGATGAGCCGCGCCTGTATGTCCCCCGCGATCACAGGACGCTGGACCAGGTGCGCCGGTTGGGGTGTTGGGATGTCCATCGCTGAATACGGGAAGACGAAATTCACCGGGCTGAGCGCCTGGAAAATGGCCGGCTGTGAGAGGTTCGGGAGGGACGCTTGCAGCGGTTCCCACAGTGGCCGGCCGCCCCGGCTTTCTGGGCGCGCCATGCAGCCCCAGACGATTTCTTGGTACGGAAACCGGTTACGTGCCTGCGTCCCATCGCATCGCCACGCCGGGTGTGGTGCCGCGCCAAATTGCGGGTCGGCCGGGTGGTTGCTGATCGTGGCGCCCGGTCCGGTGAATCCGTTGTATGCCCATACCGCGAAGTACCAGTTCTCCACGACCTGTGGGTCGGACTGCGTGTCCGTGCCTGCGATCGGGCGGAACTCCGGCGCCCCGTTCCATTTCTCCGCCAGAATTTGTGCACCACGCGCGATGTTGTAGGCAAAATGCGTGGCGATGCTCGCCTGCCGCGCGCTCGCCTTGTTGTCCGCGCCCAGCGGCACAGTCATCCCCGTGGTCACCTGCATGATCCCGTGGCCGCAGTCAAATGAGACCAGGCCATCTCCGACGCTCTCAAAGCGCACACTGGGCTGAGCCATCGTCAGGTTGGATTCCACCCAGGCGATCGCCTTCAGCAGTGTCGCCGGGATGAACGGTGCGCCGTCCACACGAGCGTTCCGTGCGCCGCGCTCGATCGGTGGCAGTGCGAAGAACTGGTCGCCCGGTACCAGTGCGTTCACCGAGGCTGCGTCGATCCCCTGGAGGTAGAGCGTGCGCAGCTGGTCGCCCTCGTACGCGTATGGACGACGCGGGTCGAACGCGCACGCCTCGGCCCGGTGGACGCCCTGCCACGCGAGGATGCCTGCCAGTCCCGTCACCGCAACCAATACGGCGAGGGCGAAGAGCGCGATCTGTCGCTGGCTCATCACGGGGCCACCCAGCCGATAAAGATCACCTCGCCCGTCGAGGTGATCTCGTAGCGTTTCCCGTCCGGGCCGATCACCGCGGTGGTTTCATTGCCGGGGCTCGTTGCATTGTCGCCATCGAACGAGCGCACAGCTAAATATGCGGCCCCATCGCTCCATGACAGCGGCGCATCGAAGCCTTGCGCGGGTGCGGCCAACGCCCGCGTGCGGTTGCCTTCTAGCACGGTCACCGCTGACGCCCCGCCGCGCGCGTCCTGCCCGATAGCGAGGGCATCCCCGGCCGGTGTCCAGAGTGGGCTGAACTGGTCGGCTTCGGCGGGTGTCTCTGGCAGAGTGCGCACCTTCCCGTCCGGTAGTGAGACCACATGGGCGCGGTAGACCACACGGTCGCTGCGCACCTCGGGCGCGAGGTAGGCGACCGACTTTCCGTCTGGCGCGATCTGCCAGCCTCGCGCGACGTGGTCGGACGCATGGACGATGACCTGAGCGACCCCTCCGCGAATGCGCAGCAGGTCGGTGCCCCCGGTGGACAGGCGGGCCACGATGAAATTGCCGTCGGCATCTTCGCCAATCGGGAAGACTCCGAACGTGGTCTCCTCCGTGTACACGGTGTTTCGGGAGGCGTTGCTGACATCGGCACGGACAACCTCCTGGCGCTGGCCGTTGCTTCGCCGGTAGAGGATGGTGCCGTCCCGGTTCATCACCGGCTGGATGAGCAGGTCGGCGTCCGCCGCAATCCGCGTGCGCTGACCGGTCGCCAGGTCTAGCGTCCAAATTTCGGCGGGCGTGTCTCGGCCACCACCGGCCGAGGGTGCTAGGAGGAATACCGCGCGACCGCTATGTGTGGTGGCTGCCGGATTGATCCCCCAACCGGGCGCATGCTCGGCGGTGGCGAGGAGCGTCCGCTTGGTGGGGTCGTCCGCTGGCGCGCTGTAAATCTTGTCGGCCAGCTCGCCAAACTCGGCGAAGACCACGAGAGGCACCCCCCCCGGCGTCTGGTCGCCGCGGACGAGCGGGAGCAGCCTCACGATGCCGAGGGTGAGCAAGAGAAGCGCGACGATGGTCGCGCCGACGAGGACGGGTCGTGGGAGATGGCGGGGTCTCAACATACATCGCGGGCCGCGGCCCCGAAGGGCGACGCCACCCGGCCCCCGCCAGGTTCCGGCGACGCGCGGCTGGATCAGCCTTTCCGTCGTGCGTCTCCGCGCGATGCTTCGCGCCCACCGCACAACATGAATCACGATACGGACGCCTGTTCGGGGGTGTCAACGAAATGCGGAATTTGTGCGGATTTCGTCACGCGAGGCGTGAGCCGCGTCCGCACACTATCCTCGTTCCGTGATCCTCCAATTCTTGCCGCTCCTCTTCGATGCGCCGCTGGCGTTCACGATCATTTGCTCAGCCTTCGTGATCTCGATGTTGTCGGGTCTCATCTTCCACGAGTTCTGCCACGCACTGGTGGCCGATCGCCTGGGCGACCGTCTGCCCCGGCGTATGGGCCGCCTGACGCTAGACCCGCGTGCCCACTACGATCCGATTGGGACGACGCTGATCTTCTTCGTGGGGTTTGGATGGGCGAAGCCGGTGCCGGTCAACCCTCGGAACGCCTCGCAGATGGCGATCATCGCGCTTGCCGGCCCGCTTTCGAACTTCGTGATCGCGGGTCTAGCGGCGTTGCCGATGAAGATCGGTCTGATCCCGTTCTGGCATCCCTTCGTCGGTGGTGGAGCCGTCCGCCTGTTTGCGACGCAGTGGGCAGGTAGCCCAGAAGATCTGATCGGCCTTTTCCTGGGAACTGTCGTCCTTCTCAATGTCCTCCTGGGTACCTTCAACCTGATCCCGATCCCGCCGCTCGACGGGTCGAGGCTGCTTGACCTGGTCCTGTCGCCGAAACTTGCGCACGAGTGGCAGCGCTGGGGGCCGGGAATGCTCATGCTCCTTATCCTGGCGCCGTACATCACCGGAGGTGCCTTCAGCATGCTCACGGTGACCGGGCCGTTCGTGGATCTGTTGTTGCGCGTCTTCCTGGGTGACGCCACAACGATCCGCTTCTCCTGACGCGATGGCTGCTGCCTCTGTTCGGCACACCCTCTCCCGCGTCCGTTATCGGGTGCAGCAGTACACGAAAGGCCTTGCCGCGCGCGTACTGCCCGAGGAGGCCGCCACCGTCCGCGCGATGCTCTCTCCAACGGAACTTGCGCTGTTCCTCAGCATGCAGCGGCGCGACCAGCGTCACTCCCTGGATCTGTTCCGTGCGCTGTCTGCCGAGGGCGCCTCGCGTGACTCGCTGGTCGCCGCCCTGCTGCACGATGTGGGGAAGGACGAACTGCGCGACTGGCAGCGGGTCGCCTTCGTCCTCCTGGAGGCCGTGCGCCCCGACCTCGGGCGGCGGCTGGAGGCGGAGTCTGGCCCACCGTGGCGCACCGGGCTTTGGCGGCTTCGTCACCACGCGCGGCTGGGGGCGGAGCGGCTCGCCGCTGCCGGGTGCGCGCCGCGCGTCGTCGAAATCGTGGCCGCACACACTGGCCCACCCCCCGTGGACGACGCCGAGGTCGCACGGTTCATCGAATGGGACAGCCGCACCTAAGCACCGCTGGCGTCTGTCGCTGGTGTTACGATGCCTCTGATCACCCACGAGCGGAGACTGCATGACGCGTATTGCCATCCTCGGCACTGGCCTGATCGGTACCTCGATCGCGCTCGCCCTGCGGGAGCACGGTAAAGCCGACGCCCAGATCGTCGGACACGACAAGTACATCGATGTCGCGCGGAAGGCGAAACAGCGCGGCGCGCTGCACGAAGTCGCGGACATGGCGCATGAGGCGGTGCGCGGCGCTGACCTCGTCATTCTTGCCGCGCCGCTTCTCGCCATCCAGAAACTGATGGAGGAGATCGCGCCCGCCCTCGGCCCGGACACCGTCGTCACCGACACCGGATCGACGAAGGCGGAAGTCATGCGGTGGGCTGCCGAGCTCCTGCCGCACCCCGAGAATTTCGTCGGCAGTCACCCGATGGCCGGAAAGACCGACTTTGGGCCGGACGCGGCAGAGTCCGCGCTTTTCGATGGCACGCGCTGGATCATCGTGCCGGCCGTGAACTCCACGGAGCGCGCGGTGAACACCATCCTGAGCCTGGCCGATACCGTCGGTGCGAAGCCGATGTTCATGGATGCCGCGGAGCACGACGCCTATGCCGCCGCTGTCTCCCATATGCCGATGATGGCCGCCGTCGCTCTGTTTTCCCTGGGGCGCGCGTCTGAGGCATGGCCGGAGCTCTCCGTCATGGCTGCCGGCGGCTTCCGCGACATGACGCGCCTCTCTGGCACTGACCCGGCAATGGCGTTTGACATCGCGGTCACCAACCGCGAGAACATCTCCCACTGGCTCGAGCGATTCGCCTCTACGCTGCTTGACCTGCGCGACCGCATCAACGATGTCGACAACGAGGGTGACCTCTACAAGATCCTTGCCGCCACCGAGTTTGAGCATGCCGGTTTCCGTAACGGCCTGATCGGCCGGGAAGAGAAAGTGGGTGCGGACGTGAGCGCGGTAGGCGCGTTCTCCTTCTCGGATTTCCTCGCGGGCGGTTGGGTCAGCGAGAAGCTGCGCGAAGTGATGAAAGACTCGGACGACCGTCTGAAGAAGCTGGAAGCGCGCGACCGTACGCAGCGACGTGTCTAGGCGCGCTGGCACGGGAGAGGGCGCGATGTTCGAGGCGATGCGCGATAGTGGCTGCGATGTCGGCGCGGCGCACCGGCACTGTGGATGACTGAACTCCTCGCCGTTGGCCACGAGAACTACCTTGCCTTGGACCGCGTGATCGCCGTCGCGCCTCCAGGGGCTGCGCCGCTCAAGCGCGCGGTCCAGAGTGCCAGGGAGCACGACCGCGTGATCGACCTCACGAGCGGCCGCCGGATGAAGGCGGTCGTCATCCTCGAGGACGGCTGGGTCGCCCTCGTCGCCATCACACCGGAAACCATCGCCTCCCGTATGCATGCGTTGCGGACTCCTCGTGTCGCATCGACGGCCTCCACACCATGACCGAGAAGAGTCTCCCGCTCGTGGTCGTGCTGACCGGGCCATCAGGTGTCGGTAAGGACTCCGTCTTCGACCAGATGGTCGCTCGCGGCGTGCCGATGGCGCGTCCTGCGACGATGACGACACGCGCGCCCCGGCCGGGGGAACGCGAGGGCGTCAACCATTATTTCGTGACGCCAGAGGAATTCGAGCGTGCATTCGCCGCGGGCGAGCTCCTCGAACGTTCCGGGGAGTACGGCAAGCAGTACGGGGTGCCGCGGCGTTCCGTGCGGGAGGCGCTCGCGACCGGGAACGATGTGGTGATCCGTGTCGACATCCGGGGGGCCGAGTCGCTGCGCCAGCTCCTCCCTGCTGCGCTCTTCATCTGCCTGATCCCGGAGTGGTTGGGCGACCTCGCCTCCCGCCTCGATGGGCGCGGCACCGAGACGGCCGAGGATCGCGCGAAGCGTCTGGCGATGGCGCCCGACGAAATTGAGCGCGCGAGCCGCTTCTGCGCGATGGTCGTGAACCCGCAGGGCCGGCTCGACGACACCGTGGACGAAATCCTGCGCCTGATCGAGGCCGAGCGGGCTCGGCCGGGGCGGAAGTCGATCGCCGTCTGACTGTGTTGCGTTGACACCCTTCAGCGCCCGACATAACCTCCAATCCTGTCCTTTCGCGTTGAGATGACGTCGAACGGGAGTAGTACACCGCACAGCGGAGCCCAGAGAGCCGGGGCAGGTGGAAGCCGGCGCTCGCAGCCGCGGTGGAATGGACCCGGGAGTCCCGGCCCGACGCCCCGAGGAGACTCGGTGGAGGTAGGCGCCGGCGGTGTGGGCGCCGTTACCTGTGCCCAGGGCATCGCCCGCTGCGCCTTCAAGGTGCGCGTGGGCCGTGCCTGGACGAGCCTCTTGCCTCCGGGCGGGGGGAGATGTGGGTGGCACCGCGAGGACCATCGCCCCACGGCGATGGTCCTTTTTGTATCCGCGGATGAGCCCAGGGCGGGCGCAGGAGGTTGAGTGGACGAGGTGCGGGCAGCGGCTGGGCGAATCACCCTCGGCGGCGCCGGGGCGTGGCGACGCTCGCCCTCCTGGCGGGCGCCGCGCGGCGCGCGCCACACCTCCCACTCCTGACCAGCGGCCCCGGAGGCCATCGATGACCTACACACCCTCTCTGCCAGACGTCCGGCGCATGACCGGACAGGGCACCATCGTCCCGATCTACCGCGAGGTGCGCGCCGACCTCGAGACCCCTGTCTCCGCTTACCTGAAGGTCGCGCGCGGCGGTTTCTCGTTTCTCCTCGAGTCTGCCGAGGGCGGTGAGCGGATGGGCCGCTACTCCTTCATCGGCACCGAGCCATACCGCGTCTTCGCCGGCGAGCACGCCGACGGAGACCCGCTCGAGGTCGTCCAGAAGGAGCTGGAGCGGTCAAAGGCCGTTGCCGTGGCGGGGCTCCCGCGCTTCCATGGCGGCGCCGTCGGCTACCTGGCGTACGAAGCGGTTGCCCATTTCGAGCCACGGGTCCCCGTCCCTCCGGTGGATACCCTAGGCGTTCCCGAGTCGTGGCTGATGTTCATCGACTCACTGCTCGTGTTCGACCATCTGAAGCACACGATCAAGGTCGTGGCGCATGTCCGGTTGGATGGAGACATCGACTCCTCGTACCGCGCGGCAGAACGTCGGATCGACGAACTGGTGGAACGCCTCGGGCGGCCGCTGGGCGCGTTGCCGTACGTCCCTCACAGCGGCCCCTCCGGGCGCGAGGTGAGCAGCAACTGGAAGAAGCAGGATTTCCTGGACGCCGTCGTGCGCTGCAAGGAGTACATCCGCGCAGGCGACATCATCCAGGTCGTCCTCTCGCAACGCTTCACCCGGGAAACGGGTGCCCATCCATTCGAGGTCTACCGCAGCCTGCGTACGATCAATCCATCGCCGTACCTCTTTTACCTGCAGTTTGGAGATACCTCTCTCGTCGGCTCGTCACCGGAGCTACTGGTGAACATCGAGGACGGGCTGGTCGAGGTGCACCCCATCGCCGGGACGCGTCCGCGCGGCGCGAACGCCCTGGAAGACGAGCGGTTGGGGGAAGAGCTCAGCCACGACCCAAAGGAGATCGCGGAGCATGTGATGCTCCTCGACCTCGGACGAAACGATGTGGGGCGGGTGTCGAAGCCGGGCACCGTGAAGGTCACGCAGCAGCTCGACCTTGAGTATTACTCGCACGTCATGCACCTGGTCAGCCACGTCACCGGACAGCTCGACCCATCGATGACCGCCTACGACGCCCTCCGCGCGGCGTACCCCGCAGGTACCGTCTCCGGCGCACCGAAAATCCGCGCGATGGAGATCATCGCGGACATGGAGCCCGACCGCCGCGGGCCGTATGCCGGTGGTGTCGGTTTCTTCGACCTGTCGGGAAACATCGAGACGTGCATCACGATCCGCACGCTGGTGATGAAGGATGGTAAGGCGCATGTCCAAGCGGGCGCCGGCATCGTGCATGACTCCGATCCGGTGAAAGAGTTTGAAGAGTGCGGCCACAAGGCGCGGGCCCTCCTTGCGGCCATCGACGATGCTGAGCATGGTGAGGGCGGCGACCCCGCCGGAAGCCTGGGGTACGAATAATGCCGCCTGTTGGCCCGCGTCTCCTCACCGGCGCCGTAATGGTGCGCGAAGACGGCCTCATACTGCTCGTCCAGCACCCCGCGGCCAGTCCCTTCGCCGGCAAATGGTCGATGCCCCTGACCGGTGTCCCTGACCACGAGACGGCCGAAGATGCCCTCGAACGGATGTTGCGCGACTCGCTCCATGTGGAACCGGGCGAATATGATTTCCTCGACACGATCTACGCGAACGCCGTCACCAATGGTGAGCGGTTTATTGTCAACGCGTTCACCTGTATCGGCTGGACAGGTGAACCGCGCTTCGGGCCCGAGGCGTACGCGGACGCCGTCTGGGTATCCCCCAGCGCTCCGGGCGCCATCGACCTCCTACCAGAGGTGCGCGATTGGCTGAAGACGGCCTTCGAAGAGGAGACGGGTGCGATCGTGCTGCGTGAGTACGATCGGGAGATGCTGATCGCCGACCTTGCCAGCGCCCGCGCCGGCCTCGTCGCCGCATTCGACGCTGTCCCACCGCACCTACGGTCGACACCGGACGCCTCGGGCTGGTCGCCGCTCGATGTATTCGCCCACGTCTCGGATGTGGAAGCGTACTACCGCAACGAAACCCGGCGCTGCGCCAGCGGCTTCGGGCGGCGGTGGCGTCCGTTCAACGAGGCCCAGTGGGAGGATGCGTTTCGTCTCCGACCTGCCGAAGACGAGCGCACGCTGCGCGACCGGCTCGCCGCCATGTCGAGCGAGACGCGCGCATACCTCGGAGAGATCACGCCGGAGCTGCTGGCGCTCTACCTCGACCACCCCGAGCAAGGTGTCGTCCAGGTAGGCGACCGCTTCGAGAAGATCGCCGTCCACTACCGCAACCACGCCGGACAGATCCGCGGGATGGCGCAGGCCCTGGTAGCCCGCGCGTCCGGCGCCTAGGAGGCCACCGTGCTGCTGCTCATCGATAACTACGATTCGTTCACCTACAACCTCTACCAGTACCTCGCCGAGCTGGGCGAACAAGTCGAGGTCCACCGCAACGACCAGATCTCGGTCGAAGACTGCCTGCAGATGAAGCCGGACCACGTGGTGATCTCACCCGGCCCCTGTTCGCCAACAGAGGCAGGCATCTCGGTCGACCTCATCCATGCGTTTGCGGGCAAAGTTCCATTGCTCGGGGTGTGTCTCGGGCACCAGTGCATCGGCGAAGCGTTCGGAGGTGTCGTGACCTCCGCGGGCGAGATCATGCACGGCAAGACGAGCATGGTCACGCATGACGGCAAGGGCGTCTTCGCCGGCCTGCCCAACCCGTTCGAGGCGATTCGGTATCATTCGCTCGCGATCGCGCCCGACAGCGTCCCCGCTGTCCTCGAGGTCAGCGCGACGTCCGAGAGCGGCGTGATCATGGGTGTCCGGCATCGCACGTTCGCCATCGAGGGCGTGCAGTTCCACCCGGAGTCGATCATGACCCAGCACGGCCATGCGCTGTTGCGGAACTTCCTGGCGATGAGACAGGGCGCGGTCGCACAGGAGGTGCGTGCGTGATCAAGCAGGCCCTCGCCGCCCTGGTCGATGAGCGCCGCAACCTCACGGAGGATGAGGCGCGCGACGCCATGCGCGAGATCATGCGTGCCGGCCAGCCGGATGCCGAGGGCGAGCGTGCCACCGAGGCGCAGTTCGGTGCATTTGTGACGGCGCTCCGTCTCAAGGGCGAGACCGTCGATGAGATCACCGGGATGGCGAGGGCGATGCGTGAGGCGTCGCTGCACGTCTCGGTCGACGTGAGGCCGCTGCTCGACACTTGCGGGACGGGCGGCTCCAACCGGAAGATTTTCAACGCCTCGACGGCCGCCGCCTTCGTCGCCGCCGCTGCTGGCGCCAAGGTAGCGAAGCATGGCAACCGCGCCATGACCTCGCAGTCCGGGTCCGCCGACCTGCTGGAGGCGCTGGGGGCCATCGTGACCCTGGGGCCGGAGCAGGTGGCAGAGTGCATCCGCCGCACGGGCGTTGGCTTCATGTTCGCCCAGACCTTTCATCCGGCGATGAAGTTCGCGGGACCGCTGCGGCCTCAACTCGGGTTCCGTACCGTCTTCAACATCCTGGGGCCGCTCACGAATCCCGCCGGTGCCACCTGTCACGTCCTCGGCGCGCCGAACGTGGCGCTGGCTGAGAAGCTGGCGCACGTCCTGCTCCGCCTCGGCATGCGTCACGCGCTGGTCGTCACCGGCGAGGACGGGCTGGACGACATCACCGTCACTGGCGCGAGCACGGTCTTCGAGGTGCGCGGGGACGCCGTGACGCAACGCACCGTCACCCCGTTCGACCTCGGCCTGACGCTCCACAAACCCGAGGCGATCGAGGGCGGCAACCCTCAGGAGAACGCTGAACTGCTGCGTAACGTCTTCGCGGGCGAGGGCCCGCTGGCGCTGCGCGACCTCGTCTGCGCTCAGGCGGGCGCTGGGCTCTACGTGGCGGGCCTCGCCGCTTCGCTCCAGCAGGGCGTCGAGCAGGCCATCAAGGCCATCGAAGAGGGCGACGCCGCCGCACGGGTCGGCGCGTTCGTCGAGGCGACGCGCCGCCTCGCGAAGTAGCGAGGCGCCTGATGGATGCACGGATCACCGGCACCATTCTCGACCGGATCGTGGCGGATCGCCGGATCCGTCTGGCTGAGGACCGTGTGCGCCGTCCTGAGGCGGCGCTTCACGGTCTCGTCAGGCAGGCCTCCCCCGCCATCGACTTCGCCATGCGACTGCGGAACGGTCGTCGCGCCACACCGCCCGGCGCGCGCCTCCGTCTGATCGGCGAGGTGAAGCGTGCGAGCCCGAGCAAGGGCGTCTTCGACGCCAACCTCGACGCCGTCGCGCAAGCACGTGCCTACGCGGACGCGGGCGCAGCGGCGATTTCCGTGCTGACCGAGCCAGACCACTTCAAGGGGAGCATCGCTGACCTCAAAGGGGTGCGTCGGGCATTCGGGGATGATTCCGACCGTCCCGCACTCCTTCGCAAGGACTTCATCTTCGACTCGTACCAGGTGCTTGAAGCGCGGGCTGCTGGCGCAGATGCGCTGCTGCTCATCGTGATGATGCTGGAGCCGGAGGCGCTCGTCTCGCTGCTGGCGCAGACGCGAGCCCTGGGCATGCAGGCCCTTGTCGAGGTGCATGACGAAGCCGAGATGCGCGTGGCGCTCGACGCCGGCGCCACCGTCCTTGGCGTGAACAACCGCGACCTGCGCACCTTCACCGAGGACCTCGGCACGACCGAGCGTGTCGCGGCGGCGGTGCCGGAAGGCATCACGCTGGTCGCTGAGAGCGCCATCCGACACGCGGCTGACGCGCGACGGATGGCCGCGTGCGGCGCGCACGCGCTACTCGTCGGTGAGGCGCTCGTCACGACTGGCGACATCGCCGGGAAAGCGCGTGAGCTCATGCTGGTCGGCGATGTCCTGGACGAGGTGCGCGCGTGACGTACATCAAGATCTGTGGCAACCGCACACCGGACGATGTCCTTGTCGCCGCCGAGGCGGGGGCGGATTTCGTCGGCATGATCTTCGCGGACTCGCGTCGGCGCGTGGACGTGGAGGAGGCGCAGGCGATGGTGCGCGCCCTCGGCGGGCCGCTCGCGCAGCAGGAGATGTTCGCGCCACCGCCGTCACTTGCCCACGGACGCGAGGAACTGGAGCCGTGGTTCCGCCACGGCGCACAGGTGTTGACGGCGTACCTTGGTATGAAGCGGCCGCTGACCGTCGGCGTGTTTGCCGACCAGCCGGTCGAAGAGGTGAACGAACTCGCCGAGGAGGCGGGTGTCGACCTCGTCCAATTGTCCGGTGACGAGACGTGGGAGGACTGCTTGCTGGTGGCGAAACAGGTCATCCAGGTGCTCCACGTGGGCCCCGTGGACACTCCGGCCGACCCGCTCGCTGATGTCCGCCCGGGCTTCGCCATCGCGCTCATGCTCGACTCCGCGCACGGCCCCTATCGAGGCGGGAGCGGCCAGGTGTTCGACTGGGATGTGGCCGCGCGCATGGCCGGGCGGCTCCCGATCTTCCTCGCGGGCGGCCTCACCCCACTGAACGTGACGGAGGCGGTTGCCCGGGTGCGCCCGTGGGCGGTCGACGTGTCGAGCGGCACCGAGACGGACGGCCGCAAGGATCACGCGAAGGTGCGCGCGTTCGTGCAGGCCGTGCGGGCCGCCGATGTGGCGGGAGGTACTCGATGACGACCCAGACGTCGCAGCCCTCGGTGCCGGACGAGCACGGCCATTTCGGTGAGTTCGGTGGCCAATACGTCCCAGAAACGCTGATGCCGGCGCTTGCCGAGTTAGAAGTCGCTTACCACGAGGCGATCCGCGATCCAGCATTCCGGAAAGAACTCGACGACCTGCTCCGCGACTACGTCGGGCGTCCCTCGCCGCTCACGCACACCGCGCGCCTCTCCGCCGAAGTGGGGGCGAAGGTCTACCTGAAGCGGGAAGACCTCAACCACACGGGCGCGCACAAGATCAACGCGGTCATCGCCCAGGGGCTGCTGGCACGCCGGATGGGGAAGCGCCGGATCATCGCGGAGACCGGCGCCGGGCAGCACGGCGTCGCCACCGCTACCGTCTGCGCGCTCTTCGGCCTGGACTGTATTGTCTACATGGGCGAAGAGGACATTCGTCGCCAGTCGCTCAACGTCTTCAAGATGAAGATTCTCGGCGCGGAGGTGCGTCCGGTCTCCTCCGGTTCGCGCACCCTGAAGGACGCTACGAACGAGGCGATCCGTGACTGGGTCACCAACGTCCGCGACACGTACTACATCATCGGCTCAGTCGTCGGACCGCACCCATACCCGGCGATGGTTCGCGACTTCCAGTCCGTGATCGGCAGCGAGGCACGGGAGCAGATTCTCGCGAAGGAAGGCCGCCTCCCCACCATCGCGGTCGCCTGCGTTGGCGGCGGTTCCAACGCGATGGGGCTGTTCCACGCCTTCCGCGACGACCCCGTCCGCCTGATCGGCGTCGAGGCGGCGGGTGAGGGGCTCGACAAGCGGCACGCCGCGACGCTCGGGAAGGGGCGCCCCGGCGTCCTCCACGGGGCGCGCTCGTTCCTGCTGCAGGATGAGCACGGCCAGGTGCAGGAGGCTCACTCGATCTCGGCGGGCCTCGACTATCCCGGAGTCGGCCCGGAGCACGCCTACCTCAAGATCAGCGAGCGCGCCGAGTACCGCTCCGTCACGGACGACGAAGCGCTCGCGGCGCTTCAGACGCTCTCCCGCCTGGAGGGGATCATCCCCGCGCTGGAGAGCAGCCACGCGGTGGCGCAGGTGATCAAGATGAAGGGGACGTTCCGTCCGGACGACCTGGTGATCATCAACCTGTCCGGCCGCGGTGATAAGGACATGAACACCGTCGCTGAGGCGCTCGGAGTAACTGTCTAGCGCACGAACCCCGGCAGCCCCCACAGGTGTGGGTCAAACTCGCCGAGGTGCGCGAGGACCTGGTGCGCTCCGCCGACGAGACCTTCGTGGCCGGCCTCGGGCAGCGCAACCACGGCCATCCCGCCCGCCAGCGCCGCTTCTACACCCAGCGGCGCGTCCTCGAACACCAGGCACGCCTCTGGTGGTGCGCCGATACGTCGCGCCGCTTCCAGGAAGATGTCCGGCGCCGGCTTCCCGTGGAGGACATCCTCCGATGTCACGATCGCGTCGAACGTTGCGAACCACCCTGGGTGGGCCACCCGCTTCGCCTCCAGCGAGTGCCGCATCGAAGACGTCGCGACCGCCTGCGGCACGCCCCGCGCAGCGAAGTGGCCCGTGAGTTCCAGCGCCCCTCGCGTGGGTTGCGCCGTCCGAAAGAGCGAGACGAGGCGGGCG
>QZJI01000040.1 GCA_003599735.1 Dehalococcoidia bacterium
GCCGGGGACGTGACCGTTCTTGTGTCGGTCGGGAAGCCACGCCTCCGAGTCGTCGACTTCGCGATACAGCGGTAGAGGTGACTCATCGGGGTCGGTGCCGAACAACCGCGCCGGGCCGAAATAGTTTGACGGCGCACGCAGGTACTCGATGAAGCTTCGGGGGAAGAGGTCTGGCCCGAGACCGTCGTGCTCGACGTCAGGATCGATGTAGATATTGGCGAACGGCGTCGCGGTATACCCGATGTAGGCTCGCCGATCGAAGCTCCAGAGGAGCGCTCGGATCGCACGATTCACCTTCGCGGGATCATCATCCTCTGCCTTCGTGTTGATCGATGCGTTGTCGGCCTCGTCGTCGATGACAAATACCGGGAACTCACGGATTCGCTTGGGATCACCCAGCCCGGAGACGTTGAGGAGCCATTCGCGAAGATTGTTGAGGATCGTCGTGTTCTTCTTGACGACGAGAAGTACCGGATAGTCGCCGGGGACAATCCCGGCGCTCTTCGCCTTAGCAATGCCGAAGTCGCCGTGCTCGGCACTCGTGGTGAGCGAAGCCGTGGCGAGGCGATGCCCCCCAACCAGCCGGCCAACACCGAGCGCCGCCGCAGTGAAGCCGTCATCCGCATCAGCGATCTGGCGAAGCTGCGTATCGATCCCGAGAAAGCCTTCGTCGAGCCGCAACTGTGTCTGGCTTCTGAGGCTGTTGTGCATTCCGGCGAGCACGATTACGAGCCGGTAGCCGGCATCCACAGCCCTGCAGATCAGGCCTGTGTAGTTACCGGTCTTTCCCGACTGCACCTGCCCGACAACCATGCCGCGGCGATCCCACGGGCCGGGGCGAGACGGGTCCTCGAGCTTTTCGAGGATTCGCTGCGTGGTCGAGTCGAGGCGCTGCAGGACAAGCGGGGGGAGCCGCACCTCTTCCTGAAGATAGCGGACATAGCGATTCCAGAATCGCCATTCAATGGATTCTCGTTGCTCGCCGAACCATTCGAGGTGCCCGTCCGAACTGTCCAGCGAGACGGCGTCCGCCTGGAAGATATTGAACTCCGCCTGGAGGAGGCGCACGAGCTCGTCGGCATCCAGGTCGGCGCCATGTCTCCTGCGCAGGACAGGGAGGATGTCGTTGACAGCTTCGCGCAGCTCTTCATCGGTGGGTGTGTTCGTATCGAGAAGATTCAGGACGAGGTTGCGCGCCTGATTTCGGATGTCCGCTTCCATCAATCCGTCCTCGTCATACGTTCGACCATCTCGGGATAGAGATTGAACGGCTCGATCGTGAGCAGCCGGTCCCGAGCAGCCTCCCGGCTGAGACCGTTGTTCAAGAAGCGCTCGTAGATGCGCTCAGCGAGTGCCACGAGTTCGTCGTCAGCATCTTCGCTGAAGGCGGGTTTGGGTTCGGTCTGCTTCGCACCAGGGAGGAGGGGTACAGGGATCGTCTCTTCCATCACCCTGATGAGGTCAGATATGGCCTGCCTGTTCGGTCCCGCGCTGTCGAGGAGCTCTTCGATCAACGGGTGCTTGCGGTTGATGCGGAACGCCAGCTCGCCGTGCTTTCTCAGCTGCCTCCAGACGGGCTCGGCAGCTGAACGAACCTTCGGCCGGGCGAGGATCGCGCCGCGATGGCGGTATACGTCTGCCGCACGTCGTCGAGTAACGAGCGCGATGCGGCGCAGGTCATCGACCAGCGGCCCCGGTGGCCGCACCGACGCCTTCTTCACGTCGAGGGCCCACTCTCGGTCGAGCTCCGGAGGGACGTCTATAGCGATTCGCGCGAGATTGTGATCGTCATCCTTCGACTGTCCGCGATTGAACCAGTCTCCAGCCTGGATCAACCGATCGGAGCGATAGACATAGAACCCCTGTTGCGCGTTCCAACCGTTCGGGCCGCCGGCTTCCTGATACTCGCCGTCCGTTAGCTTCGATCGGTGGGGCAGAACGAACGGGGTGACGAGCACGCGCTTGCGTCGGAATGTCAGTGGCTCCACCGGCAACTGTTGTGTCGCAGCATGGCCTGCGAGAAAGGGATCCCAACCCCTAACAGATACGCGGTTGATGGCGATGGTGAGCGGCTGGGTCTCGCGAAGAAGAAAGCGCCCGAAGGTCATCGCGAGATGTCGTTCGACCGACGCCACACGTCGCAGAAACGCGCGGTGCGCTCGTTCGTCATCGGCGTCCGAGCCCTCGTCGACGAGATCGGCTGTCAGCCTCCTCCAGACAACCACCGTGCCGCGCTTGATGCCGAGCGTCGACGCAATCACCTCTTCAGTGCCCGCGGGCGGGATCTTGAGCAACAGCCAGCGACCCTGCGCGCGGACGAAATCCAGATCCCAGGAACGCAACGCCAGCGGGCGGCCGACGCGCGTTCTCGAACCCACCGTCAATTCTCGGCATTGCGAAAAGGAAGCCGTCTTCAAGCCGAACCCGAAGCGACCCAGATCCGCTGTGCTGCGGGGGATCAGGGGATCCTGGCTTCCGATCGTCATTGCCTGCCGGAGTTGGGTCTCCGACATCCCCTCGCCATCGTCTGCGATGGCACACCATGAATCGGTGCCATCCCAGTGCATTGTCACGTCGACGTGACGGGCGCCGGCAGAGATCGAGTTGTCTACGAGGTCAGCGATCGCCGATTCGGTGCTGTAGCCGAGCGCCCCAAGAGTCTCGATTGTCGCCGCGGGGTTCGGGGGTGCCTCTTCGCATTCTTCTACCGCATAGTCTGCCATCCGGACCCCCGAGGACGGCTCCTGCCGCAACTAGGAACGCCTCGCCGGATAATAACAGCGCGCTCGGTGAACATATCATTCCCATCGCCTCGATGTTCGGGTGCCTCTCATACCATCAGAAGCGCGCCGTGGACTCGGGCCAGACCGCGGAAGCACCGCACGGCTCGTCAACGGACGGCGACATTCCCGAGTAGGCGATCGGGCGTGCACTGGGCATAATGTTCACGATGTCGTCGATTCTCTCCACGCCCTGCACGAGAGGAACGGGAATGACCGACTGCGAAATCGCCACGGACGGACGCACCCTACTTCTGCCTGATGGCACGATCCTGGGCCGTGCCTCCGACTACATGACGCCGCAGCGCTACGAATGGGCGACCGGCGGCGGCTGGTTTCTGGGTGCCCGTCGAGCGGGCGACGGCGTCGAGTGCCTGTTCGAGGATGCCGAGGGCGAGCCGTTTATCGTGCCGGTAGCCGAGCTTGCGGGCGCGAAGGTTGTTCCGAACCCCTGACGTGCGTCAGCGGTCACGCGGGCGCCATCCCCTAACATCGGGAAGTCACGGTCTCCCGCCGCTCGGGAGGCCGAGGACCGCGGAACAACTCGCGTCGGCTGCGGTTAGTGGTTTCGGGCGTCGCCTTACCCTGCCTACTTTGGCCCTCACCAAGTTGGATCACACAGCGGAAGCGTGTCAGGACGGGCTCGTTTATCACAGCCGAACGTCCATGCGATGTTCGTTCAGTGGTGAGAATCGGCGAGATCGGAGCGCGATTAAGCGAGCATGCGAGAGTATACAAGAGATCTCGAATCTCGCCAATTCCGATGACGACGTGGACTAAGCCGTATAGTGCGCGTCCCCTTTGGCTCGGCGACGACGTCAGTCCGTATTGCGCTGCGTCCTTAGCCGCGTTCGCGTTCACGCGAGAGTTTGGAGCGAAAGATCGGCTTCAGACACCCTGGTTAGTAGTGGCGCGAGGCGTATCCATAGCCTTCCTAAATCGGCCGATCGCGTAGGCTAAGCGCGCTTACTAGCCGCTGCTCGGGAGTTCAATTGCCTGACATTCCAGCTAGCCTTCTTCATGCGGTTGCCAATCCGGCCCCCGGAAGCGTGGTGCTGGTAATCGGTGCGGGGTGCTCGCTTGAACCGCCAACCGATCTGCCCCTTGCCGCGGCACTTTCATCCGACGCATTTCGGCAGCTCGTCGTTGACCAGATTCTCGTTGATAGCGATGTCGGCGATCCGGGAGACCTGGCGTTGGTGGCTGACAAGGTCTTTGAAAAAACCGGCGCTCAAGAGGCGCTCGTCGATCGGATGCCGGTTCGTCGGTTTCAGATGGCGAAACCGAATGAGGGGTACCTGATCGCTGCAGCGCTGATGCGCGAGCAGATCATTGGCTCCCTGCTAACCCTGAACTATGACCTCGCTGCCACACATGCGCTCGTCGAACTCGACGCTCGAGACGACGTTTCGATCATCGAAGGCCCCGACGACAGTGCGAGCCTTGGACTCCTGAACCTCGTTTACCTACATCGAAGCGCACAACGTCCGCCCTCTGAATGGATCCTCCGCCCAGCTCGACTCGAGCCGGAATGGGAGGGAACGTGGGAGCAGGTCGTCGCTGCTCGCTTTCTCGCAGCTTCGGTCGTCCTCTTCGTTGGTCTTGGTTCCGCCGCGACGCTGTTGGCTGCGACGCTCTCGAAGGTCCGCTCGGTAGCGATCGCGGGCGAGATTTATCAAGTCGGGCCTGAGGAGCCGGCCGCATCAGCATTCTTCGGCGAACTCCAGATATCCGAAGCTAATTACATTCGCCTGGGCTGGGGCGACCTGATGCGTCAGCTCGGTGAACGCGTCGCTGAAGAGCACCGAGCTGCTCTGGAGGCACGATGCATGCAACTCGCACCGGAAGGCCCATGGGATATCGTCGGCCTTTCTGATTTCTCGCGGCGCTGTGCCTCTATCGGCCTCGTTGGGCTTGGCCGCCTGCGGGCGACCTGGACACTTTCCCGCACGGATTACCAAGCACATCGGACTGTCGATCTCGATCAGATCGCCCTATTCCTCTTAGTGATTCGGTGGATAGAACAAGAGACCGCAGCGATAGCGCGAATGTCCTCAGACGGCGTAGTTGAATTCTGGCGTGGCGAGAGCTTCGCCGGCTCGATACTTCTGTTCACGGGTCGCGCCGTGAGGTCCTGGCACGGCATCGAAGATGACGCCATTCGATATGCGTACAGATGGCGAGAGCATTCGCCTGCCCCGACCGTAGCCATAGTCACAGGCACGACGGGTGTAGCCGCCGACACTGCGATGCCCATGGATATTGCGATGGACGAGCAGCGCGACAGCATCCTTGCGCCCGCCTTGGGTCCCGAGTTCCTTGACTTGCAGGCACTCCGGCAGAGTCCGGAGAGGATTCGGGAGTTCGTGCATGACTAGCTCGACCCCGTTGACCCCGGCGGCAGTTCTTGGGGCCGCCTCACATGCTTTAGAGCAAGGCGGTTTCACACGCGTAAACCCGGTCTCCGACGGCGACCCTGGCCGACTATTCGAAGACCCTTACTCCGTAGTGTGTCTCGTCATCTACGAGACCTGGGGCGACCTGATCGCCCGGTGGCCACGAGCGCAAGACAGCTTTGTCGACATCATCTCCAATTATTGGCGTCGCGGCGAACCGAAGACTTGGGACGGTTACCTGGTCCTGATTACGACTGACAACGCTAGGGACAGATACGAGCAAGGCGACACGATCCGGTACGACACGACGCGGGCACGTAAACTCGTCGCATCCGGCGAGGACATTCGGGCGATCAGCGACGTTGAACGCCTCCTGTCACCATTGCTTCCGCTCGAGATGACATCGGGAGCGAATCAACACCCGGACGTCATGCTGCTATTACCTCCCGTCCTAGCCGCGGCTGGTGTCGACGAAGATGTTGTACGCACGCTGATTGACGCCTTCCGGAACGACGAACCCTTACTCGAAGCCATTCACGGGCTTAGAGACGACGCAAACTCATGAGACTCGTGTCCGTGGATATCGCTGGGTTCCGCGGATTCCCACAACGTCGAACGATCGACCTCGACGCCGACGTCATAATCGTCTCGGCGCCAAACGGCCAAGGGAAGACGTCTCTCTTCGACGCAATCATGTGGGCTCTAACGGGAGCCGTGCCGCGTATTGGCCCGGACAGTGAGCTGGTGTCGCTCTTCTCCGATACAGCGACCGCGTCGGTGTCGCTCCGCCTCCGTGAGGACGGTGGCCGCGAACTGAATGTGACGCGCTCCATCGAGAACGGCTCATCGGGCATCGCCCTCTCCAGGGACGGTGCGGCAGTGCTCCGAGGGCCGTCGGCTGAAGCCGCCCTGCTCCAGGCGCTTTGGCCGGAGGGTTCCGCCGAGCCCGAGCCGCTCCCACGGCTGCGCCACGTTTTCACGCGCAGCCTGTACCTGCAGCAAGATGTCGTACGAGCGTTCGTCGACGAGGATGACCCGGGGGCTCGTTTCCAGCTGATTGAAACGTTGGTCGGCGTCGGCCAGGTCGTTGAGCTCCAGAGACAGTTGGAAACGTCGCAGCGCGGTTGGAACACGGCTACTACTCATGCTGAACAAAGCAGTGCTCGCACGCGTTCACTGCTGGACGCGGCGCGTGCGGAACTAAGCGTGCTGAGTCCTGAAACGACCGCCGCGGCGGAGGTCGATCTTCAGTGGAACTCTTGGATCCGCTCTGCAACCGAGCTCGGTCTTTCAACATCCGAACTAGGTGCAGACCGAGCCAAGGCTCTCAATTCAGTTATCAATGAAGCAGATGCGCGCATGCGCCCGTTGGTACGTCGGGCCGCCGAGATGCAAACCATTCTTTCGGACCTGCGAACGAGACCGACAGACGTCGCGCCCCTTGATGCCGAACGGCTCCGCGTAAGCGCCGAGGAAGTCAATGGTCGGATCCTCGCCGTGCAAGCCGAACTGACCCGCTCGCGTGAGCAACTTGCAGAGGAAAGGAGGAGGCTCACGGAACTAGCGGAGTCGATCGAACGACACAAGGCACTCGCTGCCCTTGCGCTACAGGATCTCACCGAAATCTGTCCCGTATGCAATCAACCTCATGTAGTGGCTGACACGCGAGCAAGGCTCGAACGCATAGTTGCCTCGGGCGTGTCTCCTGACACGACGATAGACGAGCAGCAGATACCTGCACTCACACTCGAACTTCGAAACCTCGAGATCGAACAGGGACGGATCGCTACCCTATCGGCTGCCGCCACCGAAGCCGAACGGACGGCGCGAGTGCGAGAGGCGACGGTGAATCGGCAGCTTCAGGCGCTCGGCCTCCCCGAGTCCGCAACTCCTGAAATTGTCGCCACCGAACTCGCAAACATCGAACGGGCCGCTGAACGCCTATCAGCGCTCCGCGCATCGGGAGAAGCACTCGCGCTCTTGCTGAGCCGAGCGTCGGAGTTCAGCCTGAGAACAGAGCGCGAGGAGACGATTCGCAGGTTAGATGCACAGCTGGCGGCGGAGTTGTACCAGCTGACTGGTCGGAGGCGAACCGCCGATCTCAGCCGGACGATCATCGAAGACCTCCAGAACGCGACCGAAGCACTGGTCGATTTGGCGCTGAAGGACATCGAGCCATTGCTTGGCCGCATCTACGGCAGGATGGATCCGCACCCAGTATTCAGACGAGCTCGGTTCGATACGCGCATGTTCCGCCGGCGCGGCCAGCTCTCGGCGGTCCTCGACGACCCGCTTACTCCTCTCTCTACGCAAACCCCAGAAAAGTTTCTCTCAAGCTCGCAGGTGAATGCGCTCGCAGTTGCCATCTTCCTTGCGTTTAACTTGGGAATGCCCACCCTCAGACTCGAAGCAGCACTCCTCGACGATCCGCTGCAAAGCCTCGATGACGTGAATCTTCTGGGGCTTATCGATCTTCTCCGGCGCGCGAGAGACCAGCGTCAGTTGGTCGTATCGACGCACGATGCTCGATTCGCACAACTCTTGGCCAGGAAGCTGCGCCCAGTCCGGGACAACCAGAGAACTGTATGGATTGAACTAGAAGGGTGGGGTCGGCAAGGCCCTGAGATCAAGGCCACCGCCGTTTCCACGGACATGTCGCCCATCCGGATGGTCGTATAGTTTCGGCCCCTCAAGCTGGACACGAAAGTGTCAACGCTGGGCGGAGCCCTCGACAATCAAGCGGAGCGGTGATCGCTTTTGGCGCGCGGCGCAACGCCTGCCTGTCGGCACATTTGCAAGGTGTTAGGCGGATCAATGGCGGCGACCATTCAGCATGCAGCGGATCTCCATAGACGCTGGAGATGAACCGTCGCTACGGATACCTCGCGGCCCTCTCCATGAGGCGATCGAGATTGTCTTCGAGTTGCTGTACTACCAACCGCTCATCGAAACCCCAGATTTCAGCTAGAACCCGAACCGCTCGGTCTACTTCCCATGGGAGGGCCGAGCGAAACTCAACCTGTCCGAATGGGCCATCGGACTCGGTCAAGACACGATCTCGCGGCATCCGTGCTGCAAGCTCACGCCCCCGTTTGCCGGCAAGCATTGAAGGACCAACGCTGAACCAGCAGCCGAGATCGATTGCGCGACGTAATTCACCCGTGGTTCCAGAAAACCAGTGAAGAATTGGCACTCCCGCCTCAGGAAGCGCTCCGATGCGCTCCAGGACTGGCTGGGTCGCTCGCCTGCTGTGCAACGAGAGAACCCGCCCTCCGCCCTCTGCACAGAGACGTAGAATCTGCTCGAATATCTCGACTTGGGCGTTCCAACTCGCGCGGAACTCGGGAGCGCCGTCGAGGCCGACTTCACCGACGAAACGCGCTCTCGGCAGCAGTTCCTCAAAAAGAGTGATCTCCTTCGCTCGCTCAAGAGCGAGCTGAGGATGAAAACCTAGCGCTGTGTGGATCCGATCTCGCTCCAATGCCGCCGTTCCGCTCCAAGCACTCGGAACGGTCGTCACCGAAAGGAGGCGCACGCCCAACTGTTCGCTGCGTTCCGCGATGCTCCATGGATCGGGATAAAGATCGAGATGGCAGTGGAAGTCGATCAAACGACGCCTATTTCGCTCAAGAAGTCACCGAGCTCGGTTACTCCTCGGCGAACGACATCAATGTAAGGCGTTACGTCCCCCACTTGCGCAGCACTGATTGAAGATCCAGCCCAAGACTTCACACCGACCTCACTCATCGCCGCTACAGCGATAGCGGCTGAGCGCACGTCGTCGTACAGGGCATGATTCTTGTCCTTTAACGAGAGCTGCTCATAGAGGTAGTACGTCCCGTCGGGGAGTGACGCCGTGTTGAAGGAGGCTCGCCTGATGAGGCAGGGCAGACATCTACCACAATGACGGTATCCGTTCCGGGCGAATCGGCCGCAGCTCGTGCTCGATGCAGCAAGCTGGCGCAGGAGCGCTTGGTCGGTGCAGTTCGCGAGCATCTCACCCTTGGTCGTGAACTGGTACGGATTCTCGAGCGACACGCGTATCCCACTCGCGTCGAGAATTCGCTGGAGGAGCCCAATGAAGAACGGATGGGTCGTCCTCGTACTCAGAGCACCTAGCCTTCCGCCCGTGAGCGGCGGGTTCAGAGAGATGAAGCCGTTTTCGCAAACGTACATCGTTACCGAGTCCCCGGTGGCATAGCGTTCCAGCGAGGTGGCCGCAGCAACTCCATACGCGAAGAAAGCGATGGAGCGAGCGCGTTGCGAGCGCTCATTCTCACCAGGGCAGTTTGCGTTGTGGTTCAGCTGTAAGTGGCGCAAGCCCGCCCCTACTTCGCTCGCGAATCGTTGCTGTGTTCCCTTGTCACCCCGGGATGTTTGACTCACCGCCCATGGCCGGCTGCCGCGGGAAACGAGATCGATTGCACCAATTAGGCTGTCGAGGCCACCAGAGAGCAGGACAACACAGTCCTCGGCAGGACGGACCAGTTCCTTTGGCGAGGGCATCGGTGATGGATCGTGAATGAAGGAGACTGTCCACCTGTCGGTAGTCAAGAAGCGCAGAGCTTGCTCAAGTATGCCGCTCTGAGTTTCCCAGAACTCAGGCTCGCTCACGGCTACGTGCAGGTCTATCTCCCGTGTCCAGCCATCAGGACTCTTTGAGCGCGACACTCCGACATCACTGGCAACAACCGACAGTGCAATCGATAAGAAATCGAGTGCCCGTGTCGAAGGTTGATACCCTGACCGGTGGATTGAGTTGCGCAATGTGGCGCCGACCGATCCTCTTCCGGCGACAGTTGCAGAGCCGAAGAGCGTTATCCCGAGATCGGGATTGGCAGCGGCGAAGTCATACGTGTCCCGGGCGCAGACGACCTTCATTGAAGGTACTCCTCAAATACTTCGAAGGTCCGCTGAAGCGCCTGGAGCGCCAGCTCCGAGATACGTCGTGAATTCATTTGACTGCCGACTGCCCTCAGTCCACGGAGGCTCGCTGAGACAGTCTCCTTGATGTAGTCGCGGATTTCCCGGCGTCGAGCGAGCGCAACGAGTGCGGTGGGAGCCCGTTGCTGTAGCGTCCTTCCCAAGTCGAGTTCGAATCGCGCAAAGACGTCGAACGCAAGATAACGCTCCACTGCGAAGAACCGTTCTTCCTCGGACAGGCGAAGTAGATCGGCGCTCGGAAACCGGTCCAGCAGCTCTACGAACGCTTCTTTGATAGACAGCCGGGATGCCTCTGCATCTTGCGAGCCGTCCATCGGGCGCACTGCTTCGACAATGGAGTCGATGACTTCGTCGGCTGAGGCCCCTTCTCCCACGAGCAGGTCAACGAGCGACTCTTGGGCAACTCCCTCCCGAGAGAGCGTCTCGTAGAGCCGACCCGCTGTGCGGGCCGTACCTCCCATTCGCAACGCCGCCGTCTGCGAGCCGCCGTAGCCGCGACGGACGTAGTAGCCCAACGCTCGGCGCATCGCGCCGCCTCCGCCGCCACGGGCGAAGCCGCCAAGGCTAGTACGAGCGGCTCCGAAGCGATTCGGGAAGGCGATAGGTGGAGGTGGGACGGGAGATGATGGCTCGGGAGGTTGGTCGCCATCGTCTGGCTGATCGTCAGGCGGGATCAGTGGCGGAACCCAAGGGGGAATGAGCGGGACGCCGGACGCCGGACCACTGCTAGACCTTGAGGTACCCACTCTTCTTCCGCTCCTGAGTAATCGCTGCCTTCACCGGAGCAGGCGTGTCGGCAGTCCCGTACCACGCCTCGAATACTTCACCCGACCAGAGTTGATCACCGATCTTCGGCACAACACTCGGCCGAAGTTGGGCAGCTGGACGATCCTTGAGGAAGGCGGAGAGCCGAGCACCTTGCGCCGGATCGGCATTCGCAACAGCGAGTGCGGCAGTCAGAATCGGCGGAGCGCCCCACTCCTGGACTTGCCGCGCTCTTTCCAGAATCCGATCCATGACGATCGTGAGTTCTCGTCGCGCGAGTTGAGTCAGCCGAACGTGCAAGCCATCGGCCATGTCGGGGTACTCAAGAACCGCGGAGAGGATCTCAGCACCATCCGAAGACAAGCGATCCTCGGGCGTAATAAGCGGTGCATGCTCGCGACTGACATACAGCGCGCCACGCAGATCCTGATCCGCCAAGTGAGGTGCCACCGCCAGCCACTCGCGGATAAACGCGGAGTTCCAAGGCTCATCAAGATCGACCTCCGCGCCATTCGCTGCGGATTCCTCCCAGGGGCTTAAGAACTGCGGCCTGCCAGCTTCATCGTTATTTACTGCATGCGTGAGCGCGACGTATGCCGCGGGATCTGCACATCGTTCAAAAAGGAGAAGCTTTGCCAGAACGGCTTCATCGACACCTACTCCGTTGGCCCTGGAGATGGCCATTCGAATCGAGAGCGCGTTGAGGAAGCGCTTGATCAGTCGCGGGTTACCAGCAATTTGGGACGTAGTCGTCATTAGCGGAGCGAGCCGGTCAGCGGTGTCGAATCTGGCTACGAGCTCGCTGGGGAAGTCCGATTGGATCGTCTGCATGAATGCACGATCGACACGTCGACCGCGCCACGTTTGAGCAAGCTGGTCGCAGACTCTTGCCCTGATGCTTTCCTTCTCTTCTGGAGCGAGCGAGCTGTTCTCCACGAAGAGAAGCATCATGTAGGCGCGCACCTCCTGAGTGCCAAGCGGCGGCACGCGAATCGGCACCTGAATGAGCTTGTCGAAATAGCTAGTGACGAGGGTCTCGTCCACTCCGTCAAAATGACGCCGGACCGCGTGCTTGATCATCGTGTCATCGGCAGCGATGACGAAAGCGGTGTCCTTAAGAAACAGAAACAAGCGGATAGCTTCGAGCGTGGAAATCGTGGTCGGAGGAAGGCATCGATCAAGATCGTCGATGAGTACGACCAACCTCACATTCATCTCACGAAGGGTTTCCTCGAAGCACTCTCGAATCGCGTGGATCTCTTGCGGTGGAGAGCCACCGGACTTTGTCTGAATGACGGAGCGAGCTTCTTCGCTGAGATTACCGAGAGCGTTGGAGACGTCGCCGACTGCCTTCGAGTCGACATTCTTGTCCAAGAGTTGTGATCCGGACCGATACACCTCGCCTATGAGTCCAATCGGTGGGAGACCAAGCGCCATTGAAGCCACGGAGCCGCCAACGAGTTTTGCGGCGCGCAACCAATCAACTCGGCCGAGAAGCTCCTTTGCACGATCAGCCCCCGTCTTCCGTCGTTCGGCCTCGCTAGCAAGCGCCGTTGCGATCACTTCTAGCAGCGCTGCACGCGCATCGTCGTAGCCTTGATAGAGCCACGCGTTGAACTCGACAAATACGAAGTTCTCGGCATCGGCATCAGGTCGCTGAGTGAACGAACGACGGATCAACTTGATCATGGAGGACTTCCCCACCCCCCATGCGCCTGACACACCGATCGATATCGGCCTACCATCGGCCTGAACAATGATCTCTGCGACCGTGTTGGCGACCCCTGAGAAGTTCAGGAAGTCGTTCTCAGTCTCGTTGTCCGCCCACATTGTTCCCTCAACCTTCGGCCGGAAAGTAGCAGATTCTCGCACGGGGAAGGGACATCCGCTTCCCGAGCACGGCTCGCGCGGGTCTCAAGAATCGCGCTGTAGGTGGCAGGGCACGAATGCCAAGACACAAGCAAGATGCTTCGCTCCGAAGCGATGACGGGCTGATGTGGAAACCGAGACCTGGTGCGACGGCATCAGGGGACGAATTCATCGCGGCGAGGGCACTCTTCGCGAGCCTCCACGAAGAGGCGCTGTGGAACCCATGGGTGCTTGACGATCGCGCTTCAGAGATCGAGCAGGCGAAGGCGGTCATGGAGCAGTGGACGCGCGCCGAGCCCAGGCTCAAGCAAATGACGCGCAAGGAACTGAAGCAGCTATTGGCGCGCGAGCGCGAAGAGTTCGCTGCTCAGCAGACGGAAGCGAACAGCCGACGCGAGATCCGGCGAGCACTGTACGACCCACAGCGCGATCAAGCGCGTCTTGCCCTTTTGGAACAAGAGGCGTGGTTGACGATGCAGCAGTGCGACCGCCAGCAACTGCTCGATGGAACGGGCTTCCCCGCGATGCAGGCCGATCGACGCGCGATCGCGGTGAAAGAATGCGACACCGCGATCGCCCGGATTCGGCCCCTCGTTGACCGGACGCGTGCCGAGATCGGAGATCCTGAGACCGTCATTGATCAACAGGGTTGGCTGCCGGCCGAGCGCCGCGAGCGTTCCCTTTCGCGATTCTCCTGGGAGCGACGAGAGGCGATCCGGCAGTTGCGTGTTGAAGTGGTCGCGCTCGAAGGAGCCTTCCCGGACATCCGCGGGCGGAAGGAACGAGCGGACGCGCGGCGAGCGCTCGCCGAACAGCAGGCACGACTGGATGAGTGGGTCGCCATTCCGGCACTCACCTCCGAGCAAATGTGCTCCGAGTGTCAGCGGCCTGCAGCGTGGCACCTCACCGGTCTGCTCACTGCGATCGGCTGGCAAGCGCCTTGCTTGGCGTGGCCCTACTGGAGTGATCGAATCCGCCAGGCTCGAGAAATGCTGCTGGATAGAGCGAGGCGTTCAGATCCTATCGAGGCTCCGCGGGCGCGGCCGCAGCCGCTTGCTAAGGTCCCTTCGGGCATCCCCATCAGCGAAGTCGTGTCCATGTTGACCGAGTTACAGGCACAGCACCCTGACGCCGAAGTGCGACGAGCAAAAGATAACGGCTGGGAGTTGTGGTCCAGCGATTGAGCAATCGGTCGCCAAACAGGTTGCCCAGATATCGGGACACATTCACCGCGCGAAACACGGTGAATAGAGTCCCATGCGGCAAAACGCCCAATGCGTCTCCAACTCGAGCGGGCCCGGTCAGGAACGGAAATGCGGCTCCTCGCGAAATGAAACCCTGATCTCTGCTCGCCCAGTGCTCATCCGGGTTCATAGTCACGTATTGTGTATCTTCAAACCCGGAAGTAAGCTGATGGAGCATAGATCCGGGATTGAAATAACGTGGATTCAATTTCTGCCCGCAGCAGCGTGGGAATCGACCGCCGGATCCCAACCTGGGCCGCTGGAGTGCTGGCGCGCCTCGCCCAGGATCGGCCCACGGTACTTACGCGCGCCGACATCGGGAAATACCTCGCGGAGGTGGCATCAGACCGCGATGTCGAGCGCACGATCCACGAGCTTCAGCGGTTGGGGTGGATTGCCCCTCTCCGCCTGAAAGGCGTTTGGGCGTACCTCCCGCCGGGTGAGGCCGAAGTTATCGATCCCTACATCGACCTCCGGGCTTGGCGGGCAAGAAATCCCACGGCGACGTTTGCATTGGCAGGGGAAGCCGCGGCGTGGCACCTCGGTTACCTCGCCCGCGCCTTTGACGGAGCGGTCTCCGTCTGGGTGCCGGTTGGAACACGAATACCGCATGGGTTACGGACTCATGTGTCCGTGGTGACGCTCGGCTGGGGGGCTGACCTGGCGCAGCGTCTCGGCCCATCTTCCGCTCTGCTGCACCGCCGCCACCTCGACCTCACTGCTTGGGCGAGTGGACTACCGGCATTCGGGCCGGACGCGCTCGTTGTCCAGCTCGCCGGTCGCCCCGCGTCATTCCGTGCATGGGCTGACCTCGTACCGAATCTCAGCCGGCTCGTCGCGGACTGTGATCCCGTACGGCTACCGGAGCTGCTGGCAGGACATTCAGCGGCTACGTGGCAACGAGCAGCGTACTTGGTGCATCGTGGCGGTGGTGACGATCTCGCCGCCGTATTGCTTGCGGGGCGGCCGCCCGGAAAGATGCAGCACGTAGCGATAGGCGCCGGCGATAACGCGGATTGGTCTCGAGAGTTCGGGGTCTCTGACCGGCTCGTTGCGCCGCTGCAGCGCGTCCTTGGGAAAGCCTAATGCGACGGCGATGCTAACCCGAGCGCTTGTCGGTCTTCACGGTGCTGGTCGTGCCGACACCTACGGCGCGGCCTTACTCGACGTCGCTCAGGACCACCTGCTGTGGCTTCTTGACCAACTCGGCATGTTTGACGGCGCGCTCGTACTCAAGGGGGGCACCAGCCTACGAAAATGCCGCATCGGCAGTGCCGGGCGCTTCTCGACCGATCTCGATTTCGTTGCGCCGGACGACGGCGTCGTGCTCGACGTGTGTGCGGCGATCAACGGCGCGGCGGTATCCGGCTTCAACTTCGGACTCACTGCGACACGCGGCGACGGTCGACACTGGACGTTGACCGTGCACCAGGACGATCTCGGTAGCCCTGATGTCGCTGCGTCAGTCGAGTTCGCACGTCGACCGCTCATCCTGCCACCGGAACGGTTGCCGTTTGTGCCAGTGCCCGTGCATCGCTCGTATGACGTGACCTTGCCGACGCTTCCGGTGATCGCCGAGGCGGAGGCGTGCGCCGAGAAGCTGGCGCGTTACAGACGAACTGCACTCGGCCGTGATGTCTACGACCTCGCCCAGTTCGCCAGACGCCCGATGAACGAACAACTCGTACGCAGAGTCTGGGTGTTGAAAGTGTGGGGCGACGTCGTTGACGACGGGCGAGGTGAAGGACCGCTGGCCCCGGAAGGCGTTCTGACACCGCATCGTGCCGGCGACTTCGCGCCGGAGTCCATCGGCAAGCTCACGCAGCCAGTCGACGTCGTCGAGTGGGAGAGGCGCGTTCGCGCGCGGTTTGGCTTCCTCGCCAACATGGATGACGACGAACGGCGTTGGGCAGCATGCGATCCACGCGACCGTGGGGCCGTGCAGGCAGCAATCGAGGCCGGTGGCTTCCTCTAGCGTTGTCCGTCCTCACGCGCGCGATGATCGACATCACTGTCCTAAGCGGCGACCAATCCTGTCCGTTCCACTCTCAATCGTCGTGCTGCTCTGAACTCCGGCGTCCCCACACGGCGTGTCGATCGTCCTGATAAACGGCACGGCTACGTCGCAGGGCGGGCACGCGGAGTGCAGTCACCCGGGACTGGGTGTCCTTCGAGCCGTACTCCCAAGCCTCGATAGTCTGTCGGCATCGAATCGTCCCTGGTGGAGCGCTCGGGCGAGCGCGAAGGTGAGGTCATTCCGGTCGGCGGCCGCCTGCTCGGTGTGCTGGAACAGGTCGACGACGAACCAATTGGGCGACGGTTCTAGGGAACGCCACCCGCCGCAACAGGAAGCGACGTCCTCCCAGCCTGAAAGTATTGATATGGAACAAGCCTCCATGAACCACCGGATTCGGTATACTTCGCAGTATGAGTATGCCGCTGAGCCGACTGGTCGACATCGCCGAAAGCCAATGGGGGCTGTTTACACGTCCGCAGGCTGAGCAAGTCGACGTGGGCTGGACCACGCTTGCCCGCCTGACAAAAACCGGCCTCACTGAGCGCGTCGGGCACGGTGTGTATCGGATCCGGGGTTCGAGCGAACCAGACCACCTGGATCTTCGGGTCGCCTGGCTACAACTCGAGCCGACTGCACTGGCATGGGCACGCTTCGAGAATCCCGGGGTTGCAGTGGTTTCGCACAGCTCGGCAGCGTCGATGTACCAACTCGGAGACCTTCGAGCCGATATCCATGAATTCACGCTCCCGGCGCGCAAGCAGAGCCGCCGTCGAGATGTCCGTCTGCACCGAGGGAGCGTTCCACCAAACGACTGGACCATGCTCGGTGGACTACCCGTGACGCGAGCCGGGCGGACGATTGGCGATCTCGTCGCGAGCGGGATCGACCTAGAGACCGTGGCACGCATCACGGCGGAAGCGGTCGACCGCGTACTGGACTATCCGCGCGTGATCGGCGATCACCTCGCCCCTTCCGCCGCTCGATTCGGATTTCGTCGAGGCGATGGCAAGGCGCTCTTTGAATACCTGCTCTCAATCGCGGACTACAAGCTGAGGCCAGAACTCACCGCCTCTGACGTCGCATGACTGAGGATGCTCGGTATCGCACACCCCAGGCGCTCAACCGGGCCATTACCGATCGGCTCCGCACATTGAGCGCTGAAACGGGACAGCCGCTCCAGGACCTTCGGCGACAGTTTGCGTACGACCGGTTCTTGAGCCGCGTGTTCACGGCGCAGCCCGAACGCTGGGTGCTCAAGGGGGGCACGGCGATGCTCGCCAGGCTCGGAGCCTACGCGCGTCACTCTGACGACATCGACCTGTTGAGCCAGACGCAAGGAGTCTCGGAATCTGAAGCTCTGCTCGAAGCCGAACTGGCGCTCCGGCAGGCCGTGACGACCGACTTGAATGACCAATTTCGCTTCACGCTCGATCCCGGGCGGCGTGTCGCCGATGGCGGTATCGCCCTGCGGGTGACCGTGACCGCGTTCCTCGGCGTGACCGAGTTCGCGCGTTTCCACGTCGACCTGGTCGTCGGACTACACATGACCGGCTCGCCCGATACGCTCGGCGCGCTGGTTGCCGTCGATCTTCCGGGACTCGCCAAGGTCAACTATGTCGTCTATCCGATCGTGGACCACATCGCCGATAAGGTCTGTGCCTTCTTCGTAGAGCATCGCCGGCGCGACGGTGAATCCATGTCCAGCACCCGCTTCCGTGACCTCGTCGATCTCGTGCTCTTCGCTCACAACGCCGCACCAGCTGCTGGCGACCTTCGGCATGCTCTGCAAAGCGAGCGGGCACGACGGAATCTGGTCTTGCCGACGACGTTCCCAACCCCCGCTGCGCCTGGCTGGAGGCAGGGTTACCAGACTGCGGCGCGGGACGCGCGGGACATCGAGGAGACTGACCTGGACCGAGGCCTCGAGACCGCGAGGCGGTTCATCGATCCAGTCCTCAGTGGCACCGCCACTGGCGTCTGGGACCCCGATTCGTTGGAATGGGTCGGAGACACGATGGGTCGATGATCGGCTCCGTGTGAATGGGAGAGAGGTCGGCCGTGGCCAAGATCCAAAAGCAGCAGAGTGAACCGCGGGAACCATTGCCTCCCGCTGTCGAGTACCTCTGCCGGGAGTACGGCAAAGTCGTCCGCGCGATTCTTCTCCGCGAACAAGAGGAACGAGAAGCCGAAGCCGCAAAGGCAAAGCAGGAGTAGTTGGCGCGTCGGTTCTGCTACCGAGCGAGGAGCCGTCAGCCGGTAGCAGGCGCCGCAGGCCAGGGCGGACTTATCGGCTCTACGGTGCGGAGATTGAATCCGCGAAGCCGGGGGCGCTCCTTGAATATAGAGGTGGCTAAACGAGAGGGATGACGCAACGAAAGCGCGGCAACTCGGCTCCGTTTATCACCCGTGAACCGTCATACCGAAGTTAGAGCAGGCCTGACGGCGCCTGTCGATGAATTCAAACGGCCCTGACCTGCACCGTCCCGGCTAGTACCAACCAGGCCGTCACCACCGCGATGAATAGTCGTTGAACCATTCCGGCGCTGTCGCTGGTTGCGTAGCGCAGGCCAAGCAATGCGAGCAACGCGACAGCGGCAGTCAGCAGCAGGCTCCAATTCCACCGTCCTCCATCGACCCAAGCACTGATGGCGCTGTAGACGATCATTCCGGCTACCAGGAACCAGAAGCCCGTTTGCGCGAGCTGAATATGGATGTTGCCCGCACGCGTAGCGGTCACCCGCGTCGAGGGATCGGTGACGAACACAGCGAGCCCCATGATGCAGAAGGCAGCTGCCGTCAGGAGCGCAGCTACCGCATAGCGAGGGAGAGTCGAGGGGGGCGATGCGGTGACGCTTACCACCGCGCATGAGAGTACGGAGAGGCCCAGGACGACGAAAGCAAATCGCATCGCCACGCCGTAGGTGCCGAGAGAGTACTCACTGATGTACCGAGTGGAAGGCTCGAACTCCGGCGACAACAGATGCAGTATCAGCAGGATGACGAGAAAGCTCGACGAGCCGGCGATCGTCCCTACCGCGAAGTCGTCGGTCGTCATGCGTCCCTACACGTACTTCCGCGCGTACTCACCAACGACGGGGATCTCCGTCATCTCGCCTTGGAATGCGCGGAACGCGAGAAAGAGAAACGCGCCCAGGAATGCGAGGCTGACCAGGTTCTGCACCATGGACAGGAACAGCCAGCTGAGCGGCATCATGTAGTAGACCATCGAGACGAGTGTCGAAAGAACGATCGAGATCACGATGGCCATCACACCGAGCAACAACGACTGAAGCGCATGGAATCGAACAGTCGGGTTCTGGCTGTACGGTGCGATGAGAAGGAACGCGATGCTTGCGAAAGGGATGAGGTAGCACAGGGCAGACGCGACATTGGTACTCAGCCCACTTCCGGTCTGCGGCCCCGATTGCTGCGTCATCCTCGTCCCCTGCCCGGTAACACCGCTCTACACGCGAGCAAAGCGCCGTGCTCATCAGCACAACTTCCACGGAAGGCACCCGCGGGCCGCGCCGCCGATCGAGACCGCAGTTCCGACACAGTCGCGTTCGCAGAACTCCGAGCCTCCGGCGAGAGTCCGGCATCGCGGTTGAATTGATGTCGCGATCCCGTGACCCGCGCATGCGAGACACCCTAAAGGCCCCCCTGTCAGCAGGCCACCGGGGCCACGCGGACCACCGGACTGCATCGGCGCCGTGAGCAGAAGCAGGACATCAATCGCGCCCCTCCCGTATACAGGTAGCGAATTCGATCGTGCTTACGAGCTGGGCCGTAGGTGGATCGCCCCGCTCTGCGGACGACGACGCGCGGACGCTTCCGGTGCTAGTCTCCGGCACGAGCCGCGGTTCATCGACGGAATCGACGGCGAGCGCGCGGGTGCACGGGCACGAGCAACTCAGCGGAACGTCAGACGAGGATGCGCATGGAGCCAGACTTCGACTTCGCCGACAAGACGATCCTCGTCACGGGATCGGGCCGGAACATCGGGCGCGCCATCATCCTCGAGTTCGCGGCGCGGGGTGCGAACGTCGTCATCAACAGCCGTTCCAACCGCGAGGAGGCCGAGGGTGTGGCGCGCGAAGCGGAGGCGCTTGGCGCGAAGTCGCTGGTCGTGATGGGCGAGGCCGCGAACCTCGCGACGGTCGAGGAGATGAAGCAGCGCGCGGAGGACGCCTTCGGTCGCGTCGACATCTACGTCAGCAACGCCGCTCGCCGCCTGTCCCGGTCGTTCTTCGACACGACCAACGAGGACTGGCACACCTACCTCAACCAGCAGCTCACCGCATCCTGGTATCTCGCCAAGGCGTTCGTGCCCGGAATGATCGAAGCGGGCTGGGGCCGCATCGTCCACGTCAACGGCAATGACGGCCACCACGGCGGCTGGTCGCGCATCCCGCACTCCGTCGCGAAAGGCGGGCTGCGCACGCTCACGAAGTCGCTCGCGTCCGGCCTCGGCGAGTACGGGATCACGGTGAACGACCTCTACCCGGGGTACGCCGCCACCGTCCGACTGGAGGAGACGCACCCGGGTGGCTGGGCCGCCAGCGCCGAACGTGCCTCGCACACGCCGCTGGGCCGCCAACCTACGGTCGAGGAACTCGCCTGGGGTTGTCTGTTTCTGTGCGCGCCGCGCTCGGGCGCCATCACCGGCTCGGGTCTCTACATAGACGGCGGTGCCGGGATGATCGGGTAGCCGACCGAGTGACGGTCGGCCCCCGAATGTGTTTGCCCCCAATCAACCCACGCCGTTGCGCCTCTGCCGTTGCCCGGTGCTCTACTTCGAGCCGGCCGCGGCGAGCGTGAGGTCGGCACCATGTCGAAGCGTGCGTGTCGCGATCACTCGAGGCCAGGCGAAGCGCCGAATGAAGCCCGGCTCAGTAGGTTGCGGCCCGTCGAGTGGTGAGAGCTCGGTCTTCAAGCCTTGTCGCGCTTCCGAACCGGTCGCGATCGCCGCGCCGAGCGATGGGGAGAAACCATCGTCACAGGCAACAAACGCGATCACGGGCGAGCTCGCAAGCGCCCCCGCATCGCCGGGCGCCACGCACAGCACCGCGTCGGGGACGCCCGCCGTCCACAAGGCTTCGAGGATCGGCAGCAAGCTCGGCGAGCCGCTGACCATGACGCCATTCCCAGCGAGTAGCGGAGCGACGAGCCACCACGCGGCACGGACCCCATCAGCGCACACCACGCCGGCTCCGCGCGGCAGGTCATAGAGCATCCTTGTCTCCTGGCCGGCGACTTGAACCGTGGGTGCGGGGCGCCCGAGTTCCTCGGCTGCCGCGTGCGCTGCGGCCACGAGGATCGCTGCGGTCGCATCCTGGCCCTTCGCCAGCGCCGCAGCAGCGCGCTCTATCGTCGCGATGCGCTCGCCGAGCGTCGCAATCCACGGGATCGCCGCCGGGAACGGGGCTTCCTCGTCGGTGAGCCGGTCACCGGCGCCCATCGGAGCATCGACGCGCTCGACGAACGCCCAGAGGTAGTCGCCGCCGCCGGCCTTCGGACCGGTGCCGGAGAAGCGCATCCCTCCGAACGGCTCGACGCCGGGACGGGCGCCCGTCGACGTTCGATTCACGTACACGTGCCCCGCATCGATCGCAGCACTCACGCGGGCGATACGGCCCGGACTGCGCGAGAAGAGCGCTGAGGTGAGCCCATACGCCGTGCCGTTCGCGATGTGGATCGCCTCCACCTCATCATCAACGGCGATCACCGCGAGGATCGGGCCAAAGAGCTCCTCGGTCGCGGTGCGCGCACGCAGTGCATCACTCTTATCGATCTCGACGATCAGCGGTCCGTGGGTGATTGACCCCGTGGGCGCGGCGAAACGATCGAGGAGCACCCGACCCTCCTGACGTGCGACGGTTGCGGCAGCCTCGAGTCGTTCGGAGGCCCGGCGGTCGATCACGGGGTTGACCTGTGTCGCGGGGTCGTCGGCGTCGCCGCAGATCAGCGAAGCTGCCGCTTCGACGAGCCGCAAGCAGAATCGGTCGAACACCGTCCGCTCAACCAGCACGCGGGAGATCGCCGAGCATTTCTGGTTCGCGTGTCCGAATGCGGATGCCAAGACGCCCGATACTGCCTCGTCGAGGTCGGAATCGTCGAACACCAGGGCGGGGTTCTTGCCGCCCATCTCCGTGATCGCACTTCGAGGGCGCCCCTCGTCGGTTGTCGTCCGCGAGACCGCCTCGTGGATCGCCGTCCCGACGGCGCGCGACCCGGTGAACGCCACCATCGCGACCCGCCGATCGTCCACGAGCGCCTGTCCTGCCTCGCGTCCCTCGCCGGGAAGGCAGAGCACGACCTCCGCGGGGACGCCTGCCTCGTGAAGCAGCGCGACGAGGCGTGTAGCGACCAGCGGCGTCTGTGTCGCGGGCTTCAGCACCACCGTGTCGCCCACGGCGAGGGCTGCGGCAGTCATCCCGCAGGGGATCGCGAGCGAGAAGTTCCACGGCGGGATCACCGCAACGACGCCCCGCGGCCGGATGCGATCACCGAAGGCCTCGAAGAGCCGTTCGGCCTCCACGGCGTACAGGCGAAGGAAATCGACCGCCTCCTCCACCTCGGCCCATGCTCCCGCGCGATCTCGGCCGCCCTCGCGCACGATCGCTGCCGCGAACTCGTGGCCGCGCGCGAGCAGGAGATTGGCGGCCCGACGGAGGATTGCCGCGCGGCTCGCAGCTCCCAGAGCCTGCCATGCGGGCTGCGCCTGGTGTGCACGCTCCACCGCGGCGGCAGCACCACGAGGAGACGCGAGCTCCACGCGCGCGAGTGGAATGCCATCTGGGTCGGACGGGCTATGTACGTCGATCGTCAGCGCGGCCTCGATGCCGACCGGGAGCGCGAGGTGGGGAGGCTGGACAACCGGGGCAGTCGCGAGAGCCGCATCAAACGAGTCACGGAATGTCGCGTCGAACCAGCGCGCCGCGGGGGCTCGTTCGAAATGCGCCCCATCCGCGGCGACTGATGGCGAGTCGAGTGTGGTTGCCGGCGGCGCGAGCAACTGTTCAATGGACGCCTGCTGGCGGCTCTGCATCAGGAACCCGGCCTGCGACGAATTCTCGAGAATGCGTCGGACGAGGTAGGCCATGCCGGGCAGCAGATCCCCGACCGGGACGTAGTCGCGTGCCGGCCATCCTTGCTCGACGAGTGCTCGGCTCATCGCCTCCGAGGTGCGATGCAGCGTCTGGTGTTCGACCGCATTCGCGGGGATGCCCCGTGCCTCGGCGGCGGCGCTGGCGTACGCGTGCGTCCGGGGGTTGTGACTCGCGACCGCGAGGTGAAGGACGTCGGCGTTATCGAGCAGTCGATCGACGCAGCTGTCAAACGAGCGATCCGTTGCCTCCTTCCGCTGGAATACCGGGGCCGGCCAGCGGTTCGCGGACGCGACCGCCGTCTCATAGTCCCAGTAGGCCCCCTTCACGAGCCGCACCTGGAACGGAGTCCCGCGCTCACGCGCGAATGCAACCAGTTCATCGAGGTGCGCGTCGACATCGCGCAGGTACGCCTGGACGACGATCCCGGCATCGGTCCAGTCCACGAAGGAACCGCCTGGGCCGAATGCGTCCCGGAAGGCGGCCCATACGACGTCGCGCGTCTCGTACTGCTCGGCGTCGATGGCGAGCCCGATGCCAGCGGTCCGCGCGGCCTCGGCAATCCGCAGCAGTCGAGGTCGAACGCGGGCCACTGATCCGTTCAGGTCGACGGGGGTGAAGTGATGCGTGAGCGATGAGAGCTTGATCGAGACCTGGAGCGACGGTTCGCCACCGGCAGAACGTGTGCGGGCTGACAATTCGCGCGAGAGATCTGCGATCAACGCGAGGTATCGCGCCTCGTACTCGTCAGCCTCGCGGACGCTGAGCACGGCTTCCCCCAGCACATCGAACGAGGGCACACGTCCGGCCGCAGCGAGCGATTCCACGATGCGATGGACGCCGGACTCTCCGGGTAGCGTGATGAAGCGTCGCGCGAACACCTCGGCCGCGCGGCGTGACGCGCTGGCGATGACAGTGGCGGGAAGTTGCTCGTTGCGGGCGACGCGCAGCAGCCAACGCAGAGGGCGTGGGATGCCGACGAAGTCGCCCGCGAAGTACTCGTGGAAGAGCTGCTGGACCTCGTCCGAGGTTCCGGGGGCGTCGAACGCGGCCAGGACGTCCAGGAACCGCAGCAGCCGGGTACGGAACTGCGTGTCGGCCATCGCGTTGGTGAGGAGCCAGTCTTCGACCTGTTCGTCGAGGCGCGGCGAGTAGCGCCCCATCGACTCCAGCAGTGTCCGACCGATCGCCTGGGTGCGAGTCTCGACGTGGTCAGCTGTCACGTGCAGTCTCCCCTCGTCCACCTCGAGGTTACCGCGCGGTCTCCTCCCGTGACACGACGCGGAGTGCTATTCGCAGCTGACTGGAGGGGAGGGGCACGCCAACTCCTCTCCGCGACGCACTACCTGGCGCGTCGGAGAATGGCCTCAATCAAACGGCTAGCTCAGACCGTCACCAGATCGCCGACGTATCAAGCACAGAGGAGATGTTCGCGACCTCAACAGCATGATCCTCATCGGGAGGGATCAAAGAGGTACCCGAAGCCCCGTTCAGTCACGATGTGGCGCGCCGCGTCTCCAAGCTTCTCTCGGAGGCGATGCACGTAGGCGCGGACGTAGTCCGTCTCATCCTTATATGCCTCGCCCCACACCTTCCGCAGCAGCACCTCCTGCCGCTGTACAACCCCGGCACTCTGCACGAGGTAGTACAGAAGTCTGTACTCGGTGGGAGTCAGGTCGATCACTCGGCCAGCGAGCCGGGCTTCCTGCTTCTCAAAGTCCATTTCAAACTCACCCGCGGCGAAGGATGCGGCGCCGCTCTGGGGTACCGTCAGGCGCCTCAACACCGCCCGGACGCGCTCGATCAACTCCTGGTGGTTGAACGGCTTCGTCACGTAGTCGTCAGCGCCCAGTCTCAGCCCTCGGATTTTATCCGGGGTCATGTCACGCGCCGTGAGCACGATCACCGGCACGTCCGAGGTCAGCCGCAGTTGCTCAAGGACATCAAGTCCGTTGATGTCGGGCAGTCCGATGTCGAGGAGCACGATGTCGGGATGACCGCTCTCGATCAGACGGAGCGCGGTTCGTCCCGTGTCGGCAGCGATGACTTCTGAGCCGGGCCAGAGCATCAAGAAGTTCAGCCGTACCGATTCGACGACCTCGGGAGAGTCATCGACGATCAGCACCTTCACGCTGGGTCGTTGCCCGGTGCATCGCCGATCGGCACACGAAGCGTGAAGCAACTTCCGGCGCCCGGGCTGCTCTCCACTTCGATGCTGCCGTGATGAGCCTGTGCGATCGCAAGCGCGATCGGGAGGCCAAGCCCCGCCCCGCCCGCTGTGTCGCCACTGCTCCGGTAGAATCGCTCGAAGAGGTGCGCTCGGTCCGCAAGCGCAATACCAGGGCCTTGATCACGGACTTCCCAGAAGACGTCTTCTCCCTCCGAGCGGACGGTCAAGAAGACCGTCGATCCTTCCGGGGAGAAGCGATTCGCGTTCGCGAGGAGATTCAGCAACGCTTGCTCCAAACGTCGTCGGTCGCCGAAGACGACCGGCGGTGCTGCCGGCTGGTGCACTTGCAACTGCTGCCCGCGCGCCTCGAAGAGCGGTGCCACGAGCTTCGCCGCGTCCCGCGCCAGCTCTGACGCGTCTACTGACCAGGAGTGCATCTCGATCGTGCCGGATCGGTAGCGTGCGAGGTCGAGGAGATCCGCGATCAGCTTTTGCATCTTGTCCGCACTCGATGCGATCGTGTTCAACAGCCGCTCGCGAATCGATGGTTCGATCGCGCCACCGGCGTCGACCATTAGTCCGATGCATGTGCGCATCGCCGTCAACGGTGTGCGCAGCTCGTGCGCGATCGTCGCGACGAGCTGCGTCCGAAGCCGTTCGAGCTCCTCTAATCCGATATGCAACCGGGGATCGGCCCCGGAATGGGAGCGCGCGAGTTCCTCCCCGAGCGTCGTGCGCACGTAGCGACGCTCTGCACCACGCGACGAGGCGGCGCGGATGAGGCCCCTACTGACGAGGCGTTCGAGGGAGGGAGCCACCCCAAGGTCGTGGATCGCGGCCGCGAACGCATCGACGCGCCGCGCAAGCTCTACCTCGGTTCCCCCTTCTCCCATCAGGAGCAAAACACTGACGACCCCCAACTCCGCCTCGAGGGTGGCAGCGTCGACAGTGGCATCGAGGTCGTTCGGCTTCATGTGCCATCCCGAAGCGACTGCTTCACTTCGACGCGCCATCCCAGCGTCTTCAGTCCGCCATACCGGCGTCGCCTACGGAGCTCGCCAGTGTCACACCGACGGCTGGCGAGCTCCTGAGCCGCTATGGTCACGCATGGTAGACGCTTCGGACCGTCAATCGTCGGGCTCCGGCGGGCGTGACTACCTCTACCCGATCGCCGGCCCTGACGCCCAGCAGCGCAGCACCGATCGGCGATTGGAACGAGATCCTCCCAGCCTCCGCGTCCACTTCGGTGGGCGCGACCAGCTCGTACCGGGCCGAGTCCCCGTCGTCGTAGCGCACGCGCACTCGGCTCCCCACGACCGCACGCTCGCCGATCGGGAGGACGTGCGCACGCTCGAGGATGGGGCGTAGCACGGCCGCGTTCGTCTCCGCTTCGCGGGCCGTCTCCGGGTCCCGTCGCTCCAGTTGACGTTCGGAGGCGCGCAGCGCGTTCCGCAGGCGCACATACACCGGGACGGTCATGGGGATGGAGCGCTCGGGGATCTCGAGAGACAGGACGTTCGAACGAGTTTCACGAGTCATCACATACCTCCATCACCATCGGAGTTCGGCCGTCCCACGGAGACGGCGCCGATGGAGGGCATCACCGAGGGGCACAACTACCGTATCGAGAAGGACGGAGATTTCGGCGCCCGCTTTGTTCAATCTGCGTGAACAAACTGGCGGAACACAAGGATCGTCGGCGTGGGTCAAGTACCCGATGGGCCAGTCCCCAGACGCCCGCGATTCGATCCGGCTGAGCCTCTCGCTCCGTGCGAGCGGCACGCGAGCAGGACACGACTAGTTCCCTGATCGCTGGGATCGCGGAGTGCGCGTGATCAGGGCGGGAGTCAGCCGTTCGCACTGCGGACGCGCTGACCCCGGCCCTGTGCGAGTTCGTGTCTATTGGGCGGTGTATCCACCGTCCACGACGTGGTAGCTGCCCGTGATGAACGAGGCCGCATCCGAAGCGAGGAACGCTACGAGCGCAGCGACCTCCTCCGGCGTACCGAGCCGCTTCATCGCGTGCAGATCAGCGATCGCCTTCTGCGCCGCTTCATCCAGGTTTTGGGCGATGAGTGGCGTCGCGATAAAGCCCGGCCCGACGCTCGTCACGCGGACTCCCTGCGTTCCGTACTCGATCGCCGCACTCTTGGTGAGACCGAGGACGCCATGCTTGGCTGCGACATACGCCGCGCTGCTCGCGAATCCGACCGATCCGAGGATCGAAGCCATGTTCACGATCGCACCACCACCGGTCTGCAGCATCGCGGGGATTTCGTATCGCATGCCGTAGAACACACCGTTGAGATTGACTGCGATTACGCGGTCCCAGCTCTCAATGGAGTATTCGCCGGTCAGGCTCGCGTCGCCGCCAATGCCTGCGTTGTTTACGGCAACGTCCAGGCGTCCATATGTGTCGAGTGCGAAGCGCACCATCGCCTCGACGGACGGCGGTGCGGCGACGTCGACCTTCACCGCCGCGGCCTGACCACCGGCGGTCGTTGCCGCGCGCGCGACACGCTCGGCGGCTTCGACGTTAAAGTCGGCGACCACCACCTGCGCGCCTCGAGCAGCGAGCGCGACGACAACCGCCTCGCCGATCCCCGAGCCGCCGCCGGTAACGATCGCCACCTTGCCGGAGTAGTCCTGTTGGTCTGCCATGTCGATACCTCTTCCTCGGGCGTCTCGGCATCCCGTGATGCGTTGCGGCCGCCAGTACTCGTTGATGATGCATTCGCGCGGCTGAGGTCGCCGCGCTGACTTACTGCTGTGCTGCCAGCTGGTCCGCGAGTCCCCGGCGGGCCAGTTCGCCCTCGAGATCGAGGTGCTTCGTGCCGAAGCCGCGGTGCTCCCACTCATCGCGGGGAACCATCCAGAAGACCTCAAACTCGTTGCCGTCCGGGTCCTTCCCGTAGAGGCTCAGGCTGTTGCCGTGGTCCGATTGCCCGGTCAGCGCGTCGGCGTTGGTTAGCGCGTCGCGCGCACCTGCCAGGTCGGAGAGCGTGTCGACCTCCCACGCGAGGTGGTAGAGGCCCACGCGGTCGCCGCGGCCCGGCGGTGGCGCCTGCTCGCCGATGCCGAAGAGCCCGAGATCATGGTGGTTGTCGCTGCCGTTCGCACGCAGGAAATACGCGCGCTCACCCATCGCCTCGACGACCTCGAAGCCCAGTACGTCGCGGTAGAACTCGAAGGCCCGCGTCGCGTCTCGGACGTAGAGCACCGCGTGGTTGAGTCGGTTGATCTTGAACATGGCCATCTCCTCGCCCATTGTGCCCCTTCGCGGGGACACCAACTTAGTCGCATCACGGTTCTTGTGTTACCCTCAGTAACAAACAACCCGTTAGTTCTGATTCAGAACTAACCACATCTTCGGTGACTAACCGGCCCTTGTGAAGACGGCACTTCGAAGTGCCATACGCACTCGGAGGGAACCATGAGGAATCAGGCGATGGACGAAGAATCGATTGGGGCCGTCGACGCCTGCCTCGTGCGAGACGTGCTCGACCGCGTTGGGGATAAGTGGTCCGTCTACGTGGTCCACATGCTCGGCGGCGGCACGATGCGCTTCAGCGAGCTGCGTCGCGGAATCGACGGCATCAGCCAGCGCATGCTTACTGTCACACTCCGCGGCCTCGAGCGTGACGGCCTCGTCTCACGGAAGGTCTACCCGGTCGTCCCGCCGCGCGTGGACTATGCCCTCACACCGCTGGGTCAAACCTTGCTCGATGCAGTCTGTGCCTTGGTCAAATGGTCCGAGGCGCACCGGCAGGACATCGACGTAGCGCGCGCGCGGTACGACGAGCGGGAGGAAGTCCTCCTCCCGGCCTAGATTCTGCGTCCGATCTTTGCGCTCAGGCGATACTGCTTCGCAGAGGTCTTAGAAGCGCGGTGGACAGGAGTAATGATGGACAACATCCTGGTGGCCACCGACCTGTCCGAGCGATCGCGGCTTGCTGTCCGTCGTGCGGCATTGATTGCGGCCGCCGCGCGGGCGCGGCTGCATGTCCTGCACGTCGTGGACGAAGCGCAGCCACCGGAGATCGTGGAAGCCCACCTCAGCGGTGCGAGCGCCTGGCTGCGCGAGCACCTCCCGAGCGATTGCGAAGCGGCCACTGCTGACGTCATCGTGCGCGAGGGCGACCCTCATTCGCAGATCATCGCGGTCGGCGACGAACTTTCCGTCGACTTGATCGTTCTGGGTGAGCACCGTGAGCGGCTTCTGCTCGATGCGTTCGTTGGTACTACGGCGGAACGCATCCTCCGCGTTGCATCGCGGCCGGTACTTATCGTGCACAGCGAATCGCTCGAACCCTATGGGCGCGTTCACATCGCGACAGACCTATCCGAGCCGTCCGCGCACGCCGCTCGTACCGCGCACCGGCTCGGGCTGCTTGGAGAAAAGACTTCCGTCATCCATGTGTTCCAAGCGATCGGCAAGGGAAAGCTGCAGCCAGTGGCGCCACCGGCGATGTGGGAGTCGTCAGCAGTTCCGATCGTTCCGGAGTTCCCGAACGCCAGCGACCCACCAACATCACTCTGCGCTGAGGTGCCCTGACTCGCGCGACCGAAGACGCGCGATGAGAGCCTCTGCCTTTTCGATGGATGTGCCGTAGCGCAGCAGGCTATGCCGACTCATCTCCAGTGCAAGTTCCAACTCCCCCACCACGGCCTCAGTCGCGCCGCGCCGTTCCAGCTCGTCGCGCTCACCGAGCGAATGCGTTCGGACCACGATGTCGACCTTGGGGTTTACCGCCCGCGCGAGATCCACGATTCGTCGGATTGCGATCGGATCGGGAATCGCGACGACCAACAGCGTGGCTCGAGCCAGTCCAGCACGGTCGAGGACCGCGCGGTTGGAGGCACTGCCGATGATCACCCGCTCTCGTTGCTCCCGGAGCTCATCCACCAGGTTCCGGTTTTGCTCGACGATGACGATTTCGGTGATGACCTCGCGGAGTGCGGAGGCGATCACCCGACCAACGCGGCCGTACCCAAGAAGAATTGCGTGTCCTCCAAACGGCGCGTCCGCAAAGCCCAGCGGCGGCTCGGTCCGTTCGAGCGACAGCCGCCGATCCAGCCAGCCTGATACCGGCAGTCCGAGGCGATAACAGAACGGTGCGGCGAGAATGCTCACCACTGCGCCGAGCAGCAGCACGCTGAACACCTGCTGCGATAGCAGTCCAGCGTCCGAACCAACACGTGCTAGGAGGAACGAGAATTCGGCGGACTGCGCCAGCACGATCCCGGTCAGCACGGCGGTCCGGACGCGGAATCCGAAGGCGGCCGTCAGCAGGGCCGTGATCGTGCCCTTCGCCAACACGATGATCGCCACGATCACAGCCACGACATGGAACTGCTCGATGAGCAGAATGGGATTCACCAGCATCCCGACCGCGACGAAGAACAGCGCCGAGAAGACGTCGCGGATCGGCGAGATCTCGCCGAGCACGTGGTGCGCGAGATCCGATCGTGCGACAAACATTCCGCCAAGGAATGCGGCGAGGGCGGGCGACACGCCGAAGCCTCCACCCAGCACGGCAACCACGAGCGCGATGCCCGCCGCGGAGAGAACGAAAACCTCCGGGTTCCCGAACCCCGCCAGGTGTTCGAGGAGTCGCGGGATGACAAAGATGCCGATTGGCACCAGCAGCGCCAGGAACAGCAGAGCGAGGCCGACGGCGCGCAGGACATCCATCCCGACGCTGCCGGATGACGCGTCTCCGAGGCTCACGAGCGTGACAAGCAGGAGGATCGACGAGAGGTCTTGAACCGACGACCAGGCGAGCCCGACGCGCCCATGCACCGAATCGATCTCACCGAATTCACTCAGCACCTTCGTCAGGACGGTGCTCGACGAGTTCGAGACGACGAACCCAACCGCCAGGCTTTCGAGCGGCGTCCACCCGAGGAGTTGCGCTGCGCCGTAGCCGACAAGCCCGGTCAGTATGACCTGTGCGCCAGCGCCCAACACTGCGACACGGCCCACCCGCCTCAGGTCGCTGAACGTGAACTGCAGGCCGATAGCGAACATCAGAAGGATTACGCCAAAGTCGGCCAGTTCATTCACCGCACTGACGTTCGCGACGAATCCCGGCGTGTAAGGGCCGATTGCGACGCCGGCCAGCACGTACCCCACCGTGAGTGGCAGGCCAAGACGCGCGGCAACGACGGCGCTGAACCCTGCGGCGCCCAGTGAGAGCACCAGCGTCTCCAGCAGCGTGGCCTCCATCGGAGTCCCTTCGTGCACCCGCAGCCGCCGACGCGCTGTGTTGGCTGGTGTCCGCTCCCGGAGGGAAGAATAAGGGGTGACGATACACGAGGCACACCCTCGGCCAGCGCATGCCATGATCACGGGCGGATCATCTCCCGCAGCGATCGAGCACGGATTCGTCATCGGTCGGCACACGAGCGTTGGCTTGCCTGCGCGAAGTCCCACGCACGTGGTCCCCGCCCCGCCGTGGTGGACTACGGTATCCACTCGAGGGACGAGCCAGTCATGTGGAACCTCATCGACGCCACACGAGGACTACCGGCGGAGGAAGGCCAACGGCTGCCAGACGCCGACGCCGATCTCGCGGCCGCGGAAGGCGAGCAGCGCGAGGACGCTGAGGACCAAGGTCGCGCCGAGGAGGCCGACCTGGTGCGTCCAGTCCACGCCGTCTCGCAGCACTCGGCCAGTGTCCGCGTAGTAATAGGGACTGCCGTACCGCATCCACTCGATCGATGGGGCGACCTGCGAGAGCGACGAGACGAGGTAAGACGTGATCGCGAGGGCGGTGAGGAGCCCCGCCGCTGTGCCTCGGGCCGGGGCGATCGCGCCGACGAAGAACCCCATCGCGCCGAAGCACAGCGCGAGCGGCGCCATCGAGGCGGTCCCGGCGATGAGGGTCGTCGTCGTGATGTTGTCGTGGAGGTCCACGAGCGGCACCGTGACCACCCACGCCACAGCGATCGCGACGAGGATGACGAACGTGCATCCGGTGAACGCCAGCATCGCTTCCAGCATCAGGCGCGTACGGGAGATCGGGGGTGACAGCAAGCCATCGAGCGACCCGCGGCTCTCCTCGCCCGCGATCAGGCCCGTGGACGCGACGATGCCCCAGATCATCAGGACGATCGGGGCGAACGATTGCCAGCGCGCCGTGAGGTATCCCGTCGGGGTGCCGATGTCCTCGGTGCCGAGGAACCGCAGCAACTCCGGGGGCAGGTCGATGGAGCGAAGGGTGGCCTCGACGCTCGGATACAGCAACACCGTCACCGCGGCGTAGACCGCGAGGCCGAGGCCGTACCAGATGACGGACGACGTCAGGCTACGCACGAACCGACGGGTGACGGGGAGCGTCATTCGTCTGCCGCCGGGACATCGCGGTAGTGGCGCATGAACAGCTCCTCAAGCGTACGCTCGCGCACCTCGAGGTGCCGGACGTGCTGGGCCGCCAGCCATCGCACGAGACCCATCGAGCGCATCGCTCTGCGTGGTGAGGATGAGCCGCCCGGCGTGCTCGCCTGTGAGTTCGACGCCGGGTGGCAGAGCACCCGCGGGGAGGCCGCCGTCGAGCTCGACCTCGACGTGTACCGGCGCCACGCGGCGCTGCTCCTCGAGGTCTACGGTCTCGACGACCTCGCCCGCCCGGACGATGGCGGAGCGTGCGCAGATCGACTCGACCTCGGAGAGGATGTGCGAGGAGAAGAACACAGTCGTGCCCTCAGCGGCGGCTTCGCGAAGCATCCCCTCGACCTCGTGTTGGTTGAGCGGATCGAGGCCGGTCGTGGGCTCATCGAGGACGAGCAGCGGCGCGCGCGTGAGCAGCGCCTGGATAATGCCGACCTTCTGGCGGTTGCCCCGCGACAGTTGCGCGATCTTGCGCGAGGGGTCGAGGGCGAGGCGCTCGGCGAGGTCGCCGGCGTGGCGCGCGTCGAACGGCTGGCGGCGAGCCGCCGCGGTGAACGTGAACACATCCATCCCAGTCGCGCCGGCACCGTACACCGGGTCGCTCGGCAGGTACCCGACACGTTCGCGCACCTCGACGGACTGGCGCTGACAGTCGAGGCCAAAGACGGACACGGCACCGCTGGTCGGGCGGATGAGGTCGAGGATGATGCGGATGGTCGTGCTCTTGCCAGCGCCGTTGGGGCCGAGGAAGCCAAACACCTCGCCCTCCGCGACGCGGAGGTCGACGCCATGGAGCGCCTGGACGCTCCCGTAGCGCTTGATCAGCCGTTCGATCCGGAGCGCGTCCGTCATGCGACCACTCTACGCCCGGCGGTGACGGCTCGTGAGGTGCCACCAGACGCGGACGGCCGCGAGGCGCTCATCCAGCGATGCCGGATCGCCTAGACTTGGTGAGCGCGGCGGTAATCGCTGTCGTGTCGACTCAGAGGATCGCGAGAACCTGGAACGGCACCGCAGTCGTTTCGTCGTTCCGGAACAGTGATGCCTATGTTCGTGACCTGGTGATGACGGCGTGGACTTAAAGGAAACGCCCCGCGCCTTGTGCCAGCAGCCAGGTCAGCGCGGCCGCCGGGCCGTCGACGATATCGCTCGCGGGCAACTGAGGCCGATCGATCATCACGACGGGCAGCCGGAGCGACCGCGCCGCGGCGATCTTCGGATACGTCTCCTCGCCCCCACTGTTGCGCGTCACCAGCACCTCGATGCGATGCGCCCGCATGAGCGCGCGCTCGCCGTCGTCGCTAAACGGCCCTCGGTCGAGTAGCAATTCCCCTGGCGGCCGTCGCGTTTCGACTCCAGGCGCTTCGATCATGCGGGACAGGAACCACAGGTGTTCGAGGGGCGCGAACGCGGCCAATTCCTGCCGCCCGATCGTGAGGAACACCCGCTGCGCGAGCCTGGGCAGCGCCATCGCGGCGGCGGCGGCGCTCTCCACGCGTATCCAGCAGTCGCCCGGCGTCTCCTCCCACCGGGGACGTTCGAGGAGCAGTCGCGGCACTCCGGTCGCCGCCGCGGCCACCGCCGCACTCACCGAGATCCGGTCGGCAAACGGGTGTGTCGCGTCGACCAGCAGTTCGACGCCCTCGGCGCGCAGGTACGCGGCGAGCCCGTCTGCTCTGCCGAAGCCGCCGACGCGCACCTCGCCCTCGGGGAGGTCGGGGTTGGTCGTCCGGCCGGCGAGCGACGAGATCACGTCGAACCCGGCAGTCGCGGCGAGCGACGCCAGCCGCCGCGCGTCGCCCGTACCACCGAGGATGAGCACTCGAGTCACGGCCAGAACGATAGCATCCGCTTGCCGCCCAGTGTCTTTAGCGGCATACAGTGGCTCGAAACGCGGAGAAAGGTGCTGTTCGGCGTGGACAGCCCGGGCGGAGGACGCGCGGTGAGGAAAGTTATGGTTATCGGCATCGGCGCGGGCGATCCGGAGTACCTCACCATGCAGGCCATCCATGCCCTGAACCGGGTCGACGTCTTCTTCGTCATGGATAAGCGTGACGAAACGCGCGATCTGGTCCGCATCCGGCAGGACATCTGCGACCGCTACATCACCGACCGGACGTATCGCATCGTCGAAATCAACGATCCCGATCGCGATCGTACATCCGTGCCCTACCGCGCCGCCGTCGAGGCCTGGCGCCAGCATCGGGCCGAGGTCTGGGAGGCAGCGATCCGCGACGAATTGGAGGATGACGGCTGCGGGGCGTTCCTCGTCTGGGGTGACCCCTCGCTCTACGACAGCACGCTGGGAGTGATCGATCACATCCTCGCGCGGGGCGTCCTCACCTTCGAGTACGAGGTGATCCCGGGGATCTCCAGCGTGCAGGCGCTCGCCGCAAAGCACCGGATCGCACTCAACCGCATCGGCGGCCCGATCCAGATCACGACCGGCCGCCGGCTGCAGGAGGGCTTTCCGAGCGAGAGCGACGACGTGGTCGTGCTCCTCGACGGCGACTGCTCGTTCAGGCACGTCGCACACGAGGACCTCGACATCTACTGGGGCGCCTACGTCGGTACCGCAGACGAGATCCTGGTCTCCGGCGACCTGCAGACCGTCATGGACGACATCGAGCGGGTACGTAGTGAGGCCCGCGCGCGCAAGGGCTGGATCATGGACGCCTACGTGCTCAAACGGAAAGCCTCTGAATAAGCGAGCTGGCGCGTCAGCCGCCGGCGGCGGCAGCCTCGCACTGCGCGATGAACCGTGGCGCGATGTGGGCGTCCGTCGCGAAGTGCAGATGCACATATGACGCCCACACATTGCCTCGCGCGTAGCCTTCGTGACGCATGCGGTCAGTCGCGTAGGCACTCTGCTTCGGTTCCGGTGACTCTTCGAGCGTCGACCAGTGGAACTCGTGACCGCGCACCGTCTGGCCGCGTGTGAGATGCGGGCCATCCGCCTGCGCCGTTGCCATCCGGTAACCGAGCGTGAGCCTGCGCTCTGCCATCGATGAGCGGAGCGGCACGATGCCGGCCATCGCATGCACGGCTCCTTCGTTGTCCGTGAGTTGCTGCCCCAGGTACATGAGGCCGCCGCACTCCCCATAGATGGGGAGCCCGCGCGCCGCCGCCACCCGTAGCGAGGCCAACATCGGCATGTTGGCGGACAACCCCTGCGCGTACAGTTCCGGGAACCCGCCACCGAGGTAGACGCCGGCAGTCCCAGCCGGGAGCGTGCGGTCATGCAGCGGGCTGAACGGCGCGATTACAGCACCCCAGGACGTCAGCAGGTCGAGGTTCTCCGGATACATGAAGCTGAACGCTTCGTCATGTGCGACGGCGATCGTCACACGCTCTCCGAGCGCGGCAGCAGGCCATGGCGAGGTGTCGCCGCTGGCGTCCCGCGCACTCGATTCCCCTGCGAGGCGCAGTAGCTGCGTGAGGTCGACCTGCGAACTCACGCGCTCGATGGCGTCCGCGAAGAACTGGTCCGCCACACGACCCTCAACCGTCGGCACAAGGCCCAGGTACCGCTCGGGCACGCGCAGCGCATCGGTCCGTTGCAGCGCGCCAAGCACTGGGAGCCCGGTCGCCGCCTCGATTGGTTCCGTACACAGCGAGGCGTGGTTGGGGCTCGCCACGTTGTTCAGAATGACGCCCGTTACTCGCAGGTCCGGATCGAAGCGCTGAAAACCGAGGACCTGCGCGGCCACGCTGCGCGCCGTCTTCGCCGCATCCACGACCAGGATGACGGGCAATCCGAGGAGCTTTGCCACTTCGGCGGTGCTACCAGCCTCGCCGCCTCCAGAGCGGCCATCGAACAGGCCCATCACGCCTTCGATCACGGCAATGTCCGCGTCGCGTGTCGCGCGCTCAAAGATCTGTCGCAACGCGTCGTGGGGAACCATCCACGAGTCGAGCGTGTGGCACGGTCGCCCCGCCGCCCGCGCATGGTAGGAGGGGTCGATGTAGTCCGGTCCGACCTTGAACGGCGCCACCGCCAGCCCGCGCGCACGCAGCGCACCGATCAGGCCGCAAGTGATGGTCGTCTTCCCAACACCACTCGCGGTCCCCGCGATCACGACACCCTTCATGCGCCTGCCTCACGCACTATCGGCTGGCCGGTGATGTCCGTGGCCTCCGCATCACCGGTGTGCGACATGAGCGCCATCGCGTAGCCTCGCGGAGTGACGAGGCGACCGTTCACGACCCGCGTCGTGCTGTTGCCAACGATCACGATCGTCCGCATGTCGATCGCTGCGTCGATCAGGTGGCCGAGCGAGACAATCGCGCTGTGCTCGCCCGGCCGCGAGGCGTCGCGCACCAGCGCGCACGGCGTGTCGTCTGGCAGGTGCGTGCGCAGTACCGCCAATGCCTGCGCGAAACGATGCCCGCGTCGGCCACTCGTCGGGTTGTAGATCGCCAGCACGAATCCGGCTGCGACCGCGCCCGCGAGCCGCCGCTCAATCTGCTCCCAGGGTACGAGCGCGTCGCTCAAGCTGATCGTCGCGTAGTCGAGTGCGAGCGGAGCACCGAGGATCGCGGCAGCAGCCTGCGCCGCCGTCACACCGGGCACCACCTCGACCGCGGGCGCCGGATCCATCGTCGCAGCGAGCTCCAGCGCGAGTCCGGCCATGCCGTAGACGCCCGCATCGCCGCTCGACACTAGCGCCACGCGCTTCCCCTGTTGCGCCAGTTCGAGGCTTGCGCGCGCACGCTCCGCCTCCTCGCCGATGGCGGAGTCGATGCAGCGAGCGCCCGGCAGCCATGCGCGGACCATCTCCGTGTACACCCCGTAGCCAATGACCACGTCGGCCGCCTGGAGTACCGCGCGCGCGCGCGGCGTCAACAGGTCCTCGGCCCCTGGGCCGATGCCGACCACACTCAGCAAACCCGTCACGATGCCGGCTCCGTCATGCGCGCGATGGCGACCGTTGCGTGGGCGGACTTCCGCTTCTCCACGATGAGGTCACGTGCGCCCGAGGCGAGCAGCGCTGCCGCCTCGCATACGCTCGGCGTCTGCACATGACGCGCGACTTCTGCCGACGGCGTCGGCACCTCGACTGCCGCGAGCTCCGTCGCCACGAAATACCGCACCGGCACATCGAGACTCGCAGCTGTCGAGCAGATGCCGGCTTCATCGCGCTTAATCTCTGCGGTGGCGATCATACCGACCGACATCAGCGCGAGGCCTGCCTCGTCCAGCACCGTCCGCAGCAGCGCCGCGATCTCCTCGTGGGAGGCGCCTCGGCTCGCGCCGATCCCCGCGACGAGGGTCTGCGGGCGCAACGCCACCGCCGCCTCACCCCACGCAGCCGCCTCTGCCAACACGCGGTCCGTCACGAAGATCGCCGCGGCCTCGCCCTCATCCGGGAGCGGTGGCACCGAGGCGAGGCGCACGTGGCCGGGTAGGCGCCCGAGCCATGAACGTTCTCCACAATCCTGGTACACCACTACGCGCTGTCCGTTCACGAGCGCCGCCGACACATGCAGCCGCGCGGCGCGCGAGCCCTCCAACATCCAGCCATACCGCTCTGTCAGCGCCTCAATGGACGGCAAGCCGAGCACATCCGTCGCGGTGGTGATCACCGGGATCGCGCCGAGGAGCATGGCGACGCGCTCCGCGAGCGCGTTGCCGCCGTGGTGCCCGCCCACTACGGCGACCGCGAACCGTCCGGCATCGTCGACCACGACCACCGGTGGTTCCGTGAGTTTATCCACGAGGGATGGCGCGATCAGCCGCGTCCATATCCCGAGCGCTCCCACCGCGATGATCGGCCGTCCGTCCGCGAACGCGGCGGCCAGCGCCTCCCGCGTCGCCACCTCGGCTCCGAGCGCGCTCGCAATGCGCGCAGCCAGTGTGTGCCCTGGTTGCGATACCGCGAAGACTAACGGACTGAGTGCTTCAGTCATGAGACGGTTCACCGCGCCGGTAGAGATGCGTGTACGTGCTGTCGTACAACCTCGAACGAGCATCGTCCACACCTTCCACCGCCAGCGCAGGCCCGATGAGGATCAGTGCGGACTTCGTGATCGTATGCGCGCGCAGCGTCGACTCGACCTCGGCCAGCGTGCATCGCAGCAGCAGTTCGTCGGGCCACGAGATCCGGTATGCCACCACGGCGGGCGTATCCACTGCATACCCACCAGCGATCAGATCTTCCACGGCGTGACGGATGATCGCGGCACTCAGGAACAACGCGAGCGTCGTCCCGTGGGCTGCGAGCGAGCGCAGCGATTCACCTTCCGGCACGGCACTCGCGCGCCCCTGTGCCCGCGTGAAGATCACGGTCTGCGCGACGTTGGGCACGGTGAGTTCGACGCCGAGCGCCGCGGCGGCCGCAAACGCGCTGCTGATACCCGGCACGACCACGTACGGCACCCCCGCCGCTCGGAGCGCGACGATCTGCTCGTGCATCGCCCCATAGATCGAGGGGTCACCGCTGTGCAATCGCACGACCACCTCGCCGCGCGTCGCAGCCTCAGCCATCAGGGCAACCATTTGATCAAGCGTCATCGTCGACGAGCCGAGTACGTGGGCGCTCCGCTTCGCGTACGCCGCGTGTGCCTCATCCACGAGAGAGTCCGCGTACACCAGCAGGTCTGCCGCGCACACGAGTTCCCGGCCACGTACCGAGATGAGGTCAGCCGCCCCCGGCCCCGCGCCCACGAAATACACAGTCCCACTGCGGATATCGGCCATTATCGGTGTCCATTCGTCTGGCCATGCCGCACCAGGATCAGCGAAAAGTAGTCCGCGCGTTGCCCGCGGAGCGCCGAGACATCCGTGATGACTCGCTCGTCAGGCCAGCCACAACGCTCAATGAAGGTCGCATCGCCGGTCCGGCCGGTGGTGTCCAGCGCCTCGAGCACAATATCCAGTCCACTGCTGACCTTCATCAGCACGAGACTGTCGAAGTCACGAAGCATCGTTTCCAGACTCGCACGCTCGTAGGGGCCCGGCAGCACGACCATCCGTTCGCGCGCGTCCACAAGTGACACGCCCGTGGCTGCCGCTGCGGCCGCGAACGAGGTGACACCCGGCACGATTACCATCGCTACCTCTGGGTGAGTCTCGCGCAGCGTCTCCGCGAGATGGGCGAACGTGCTGTACGTCAGCGGGTCGCCCTCGGTGACAAACACAGCGTCATCGCCATCCGCGAGTGCGAGCGCAATACGGTCGCAACTGGCGCGCCAGGCTGCCTCCCGTTCCGCAAGCGGGCGCCGCATGGCGAACGTCAGCGGCACCACAGCCTGCTCTGGGCGGAGCAGGCCACTCACGATCGTCCCCGCAACACTGGTATCACTCGTCTCACTTACGGGGACGAACACCGTAGGGACGCGCTCAAGCAAGCGGCGCCCCTTCACAGTCATCAGCTCGGGGTCGCCAGGCCCAAGCCCGACCCCATACAACGTCCCATGCGGCTTGACGGTCACGTCACGCCCCGGGTTTCGTAGCGGCGACAATGTATACGGGGTTCAGCGCCTCGAGGCGCGTCGCGGCGGCGATCGCGACTCCTCGAGCGACCGACACCTGTGTCAGCTCTGGTGCCCACCCACGCAGCCGATCGATCGCTTCGGCGACGCGCTCCACCGCGACCAGATTCAGCACCAGCCGACCGGACGGACGCAGGCGGACGGTACACGCATCGATGATCGCGGGGAGATCAGCACCACCGCCGCCCACGAAGACCGCGTCCGGATTCGGCAACGTCGTGAGGGCCGCCGCCGCCTCTCCCTGTATCGCCTCAACCTGCGGGGTGCGGAACCGCACGCGGTTTTCGCGGATGAAGACGACCTGCGCAGGGTCACGCTCGACCGCGTATACGCTGCCGCCTGGCAACTGCAGCGCCGCCTCGATCCCGACCGCACCCGAGCCCGCACCGACGTCCCAGAGCACGTCGGACGGGCGTAGCCGGAGCGCGGCGACGCTCAACGCGCGTACCTCGGCTTTCGTGATCATGCCGTTGCGGTGCGCGAACTCCTCGTCCGGGATCGCGCTCCGCTGGTATGGTGCAACCTCAACGGGATCGCGCAGGACAACAAGCAGCGACAGCGAGGGATGTGGTCCGCCGGCGGCGATCTGGCTGAGCCGTCCGCGCACGATGCGTTCGCGCTCGCCACCGAGGTGCGAGCACACTGCCGCCTCCGCGTCCTCCATCCCCGCGTCGAGCAAGGCGCGCGCGACCGCACAGGCATCGTTGTGGTCGTCGAGCAGGATCGCCATGCGCGCACAGCTCATCGCGCGGGCAAGGACGGGACGCAGCTCCCGTCCATGTGCGCTCAGCGTCATGACGTCGCGCGTCGGTTCGCCGAGGCGCGCGAATGCCACCTGTACGCTCGACACGTGAGGCAGGATCTTGACGCGTCCAGCGCCCAACCGGGTGACCAGCGTGGCGCCGATCCCGAACAGCATCGGATCCCCCGATGCGAGCACGACCTGGTGCTCCGAGGACTCCGCCTCCAACAGGCTCAACGCACCCGCGAAGTCGCTACTGAGGTCGACCTTGCGAGCCAGGTGATCGACGAACATCGCGAGGTGACGGGTGCCGCCAAACAGCACCTCTGCGCTTGCGATCGCTGCGCGCGAGTGGTCCTCGATGCCTGCCGGTCCGTCATCGCCGATGCCCACGACCGTGATGCGCGGCCGGCTCATAGCGAACTCGCAGATGTCGCCCACGCACGCGCGGCGATCTCCGTGCCATGCGTGACGTCCGGGACCGGGAAGGTCGCGTCGCGGCCAACCGGCAGCCAGACATCGATTGAGTCGGGCGCCGATCCACTGACGAGGTACTGGGTCGCCGCTTTCCCGGCGGTCGCGGCACACGCACCGGTGGTGTATCCCATGCTCGCCCCATGGCCACGCGGTGCAGCCGGGCCTTCGTCATTTGTCATAGTCGTGGTCCGTGACCCCGCAGCGGCGCCGGCCGTGGAGAAAGGTGGCCGCTGGTCCAGTAGTGGTGGGTCTTCGCTACCACGGTGATCACGCTCTTCACCTCGTCCTCCATCGTGAACGAGGGACGGGCGGGGACATACAGCGCGTTCCCTCGGGCACGCGCGTCGACGTTCTCGAGGATGATCGTCGCGCACATCCAGGCGGCCATGCGCTCACTGGCGCACGTGACTGTGATCCATCCCGGTTCCGCCAGTTCGGACACGAGGCCGGTCGTCTCGTAGATACCGCGGCGTACTTCGTCTATCGGGTCACCCACAGCCGGCGCGGATCCCTCGAGTTCGATACTCCGCACCGGATCGTCTGGCCCGCGATGCGGCGGCCCCCCGAACAGCGAGAGCTCGCAGAACGACTGCCACATCTGACTCCAGTCGGGCCGGCCATCCTCGCGATAGGTGAATGGCGCTGAGCTCATGACGTACCCGGCGGCCCCCAGGTCGTTGGCGGACTCTAGGACGTCCCCGATAAAAGGGCCGTGCATCGCGCGGTCGAGCGCGATGTTCGTCAGCCCGGAGTGCGAGCCGATCGGCGCCGCGAGGCAGATCTGCGTCCCTGGATATTCCTCGGCAGCCTGGCGCAGCAGCGCGGGCAGGTCGCGGAGCACGTGCTTCCCTTCGTGCAGGAAATACGGCACAGCTACGATGTTGCGCGCACCCTGCAGCACGCACCGCCCGACGCCTTCTGGGATCGTCGGCGCGGCCAGCTGCACAAATCCCGGCTCGACGATCCCGATCGGGCCGCGCGCTGCCATCTCCGCCATCACCCGTTCCATCGCGCGTGCAGCCTCGGGCTCGCGGCTGCCGTGGCCCACGAGCAGGATCGCGTCAGGACGGGAGCGCTCACGCGGCTTCTCACCGGTGCGCTCCGAAGCGATCCGCAGCAACGTGTTGATGGCGGAGACCGCCAGCGGTGTACCGCCGCGATGCCCGCGCAGCGTCACGTACGGCACGTCGCGCTGTCGCAGTTCCTCTTTCGACTCCGCGGCCGCTACGTATCCTACGGGGAATCCAAGGACGAGCTCGGGACGCGCGATCCCTGCGTCAATCAGATCAAGCAGTGCGAGCAACGCCGTCGGAGCATTGCCGATCGCTACGACCGCCCCCGACAGTTGCTCGGCGTGCTCCAACACTGCCTGCGCGGAGCGCGTAATCCCGCGGACGCGAGCGTCTTCTGCAACCCCGGCCGCATCCAGCAGGCAGCGCACGTCCACACCGACGGCATCAGCCGTCGCCTGATCGACACCACTCACCACCATCCGCACATCTGCGAACAGCGCCTGTCCCGCGCGAAGCGCTTCCACGCCACGCTCAACGGCGCCGGGGGCAAACTCCAGGTCACTGAGGATCGACGGATCCCCGACGGCGTAGGCGAGGCGCAACGCAAGCCGCGCCTCATCCCCGACCCACGGCAACACGCCGGCCTCTGTTTGGAGACGCTCGATGCTGAGGGCTTCGATAGCTCCTGGCGCCATCGCGAAGCGTCGCAGTATCGGACCAGGTTCGGGTGCGGCCACCGCTCGCCTCCATTCGTCGCGCGCTTCGCGCAACGAAAACCCCTCACGAGGAGGGGCGGCGTGTGACGGCTGAGCCGACCACATGCCTGACCCGTACCTCGCGGGTGAGCACACATCACGGCTCCGGCGACCTGGCTGACGGCTCACGGCGACAATACGCCGGGCCGATCACAGTTGCGGGACAGCGTCGGGATCACACCGACTTCGCGGAGCTGGACAGCCCAATCATAGCAGCGTCGAGGTCAGCCGCGTATTGGCGCCGGAACCGACCAAGGACCTGCTCTGGCAAGCGTGGAAAAGCTACGCGTTGTTTCGACATCGCTTCGAGGTAGCGCCCCCGCGATCCCTGCGCACAGTCCCGTGTGTGCTACATTTAGCGCCTGCACACGGGGTGGTCGGGAGTGCCCGGCCTGAGAAGAAACCCGTCAACCTGATCCGGGTAATGCCGGCGGAGGGATGTGCGATGCGACAGACCAATTGGGTCTCTCCGTCACACCACCACCTGGTTGAGATGTCGAGGACGCCTTCTGTGTCCCTCGCCGCTTCGTGTGCACACCTTGGGCACGCAAGCGGAGGGGATCAGTATGAGCACCGTGCTGACCATTGCGGGGTCGGATAGCAGCGGCGGGGCAGGGATACAGGCGGACCTCAAGACGATTTCCGCCAACGGTGGCTACGGCCTCTGTGTCCTCACCGCTGTGACCGCTCAGAACACGAAGACTGTCACCGCTGCCTTCGCCCTACCGGTCGACGTGATCGAGGCGCAGTTCGCCGCGCTCTTCGACGACTTCGAGATACACGCCGCGAAAAGCGGCATGCTGGCCGACCACGAGCGCGTCGCGGTTGTCGCAGCATGCATGCGTCGCTATCGCCCTCCGCACTATGTCCTTGACCCCGTCATGATCTCGACGTCCGGCTTCCCCCTGCTTGTCGCGGACGCCGTCAGCGCTATGCGCGAGGAACTCCTGCCGCTGGCGGCGCTTGTTACCCCAAATGTCCACGAGGCGCAGATGTTTGCGGGGATGGACATCCGCACAGTGGCCGATGCAGTGGAAGCGGGTCGGCGGATTCTCGACCTCGGTCCGCAGGCCGTACTCGTCAAGGGCGGCCATCTGGAGGAGCAACCCGGGACCGATGTCCTGGTAAGCCATGACGGCGCAGAGGTCATCGAGGGCGAGTACCTGGATAGCCGCAACACCCACGGGACCGGCTGCACATTATCGGCCGCCATCGCGACACACCTGGCGGACGGGGTAGACCTCAGTACGGCCGTGCACAGGGCAAAGCAATACCTCACCGAAGCTATCCGATACGGCCCTGTACTGGGGCAGGGTGTGCGCCCCACTGACCACTTCTTCATGCTGCGCCACACGACAGTCCACAGTGATACCCCTCGGCCACTCGGCCACGTGATGCACGAGGAGGCGGCACGATGAGCACCTCACAGCACGCTATCCCGCGGCTACAGGTCATCACGGATGAACAGATTCAAAGCCGGTATTCGCACATTGAGATCATGGAGATGGCGCTCCGCGGTGGTGCCGACGCAGTGCAGTTTCGCGAAAAGCGCGCGTGGGCCACGCGCGCGCTCATCGACGTAGTGACGACGATGCTGCCGATCGCGCGTCAGTACGGCGGGATGTTGATCGTCGACGATCGCCCCGACGTAGCCCTCAGTGCCGGTGCGACGGCTGTCCACCTGGGACGCAACGACCTGGATGTGGCGACCGCACGACGAATCCTCGGACAGGACGCATTGATCGGCGGGACGGCCAACTCATTCGAAGAGGCGGCGCGCGCCTGGGAGACCGACATCGACTACCTCGGTGTTGGTCCGATCTATGGGACGCACACGAAGGCGAACCCTGCTCCTGACATGGGCTTGGCGACACTGGCACGGATCTGTTCCGCATGCCCGATACCAGTGATCGCTATCGGGAGCATCACCGCCGAGCGTATCGCGGACGTCATCCAGGCTGGCGCGTATGGCGTTGCGATCGTCTCCGCTGTCGTGGCATCTGAGGACGTCGAAGCGGCTACCCGGATGTGCCGCGAACGCCTGGATGCGGCACTCCTAAAGTCGCAGGCTACCCCACCATGAATGCAGCCTCGCCCGATATCTGCGTGGTCGGCGGCGGGATCATCGGCCTCGCCACCGCCTGCGAACTCGCGGGGCGCGGGCTGCGCGTGACCGTCGTCGAGGCTGCCAGCATCGGTGAACGCGCAGCGGCCGGCGTCGCGGCAGGGATGATCGGCCCCGTCTCCGAAGTCGATGTGTCGCATCCAGATCTCACGCGGTTTGCCCTAGCCAGCCACCGAGACTACCCGGCGTGGATCGAGCAAATTGAGGCGGTCTCACACATCCGTACCGGCTTCGACCGGACGGGGACCCTCTGGGTCGCCGTGCACCGCGATCACGTCGCGTGGCTCGAACATCTGCGTGCGTTCCAGATCGACCGTGGCCTCAACACAATCCGGCTCACAGCCGGAGAGGTGCGGGCCCGTGAGCCGTTGATCGCGCCAAACACATCGGGTGGTCTGCTGGCCAGCGACGACTGGCAGGTGGACCCACGTCGGTTGCTAGGAGCGCTCATAGAAGTGCTCGCCCAATACCACGGGACGCTCCTGCAGCAGGTCTCCGTGGAACGGGTGGAGCGTTGCGATGAGGGATGGGCCGTCGTTGCGGGAGGCGAGCGCGGCCGCACACGCATCGAGGCGCGTAGCGTCTTGCTCGCTCCTGGCGCCTACGGAACCGGGTTACTGGAGCCCCTCCTCCGGGACACCGGCCTACGCCCGGTGAAGGGCCAAGTCGCCCGCCTCCGTGGTGAGATTGACGTGCACCACGTGATCCGGACACCGGACGTGTACCTCGTACCCCGCGCGGACGGCGAAGTTGTCATTGGCGCGACGGTCGAGGAGATGGGGTTCGACGGGCGCGTCACCGCTGGTGCGGTTCACGACCTGCTCCGGGAAGCCCGCCGCGCGCTTCCCGGGATCGCCGAACTCGAACTGGTTGAGGTCCGTGCCGGATTCCGTCCAGTGCTCCGAGACCACCTCCCCGCAGTCGGCAGGATCGACGAAGGACTCTTCATCGCAGTTGGGCACTATCGCAACGGGGTGGCCCTTGCACCGATCACCGCGCGGCTCCTGGCTGACCTGATCTGTGAAGGGGTTGCCGATCAGATCCTCGCGCCATTCAACCCACTTCGGTTCGCACAGCCGCTCGTAGCGAACGCAGTGCCGACGTGAACACCCATTCCGCAGACAGCATCGAGGTGACCGTGAATGGCGAAGTCCGTGTACTCCGGGCAGACATGAACGTCGCTGACCTCGTAGAGCGCACTTGGGGTCGCGCGGTTGCGGTCGCGCGCAATGGCGAGGTCATCTCGCGTGCGGCGTGGGCAGCAACACCAGTCGAACCGGGGGACGAGATCGAGATTGTCCGACCCATCCAGGGAGGTTGATATGACCGAAGCAAATGGGCTCATCCAACCTAACGACTCAGACGCTCACGACACCTGGCGCCTGGGTGACCTCGACTTGCACTCCCGAGTCATCCTGGGCTCGGCACGCTACCCCAGCACTCAGGTCATGCTCGACGCCCTGTCAGCGGCGGGGACACAGCTCGTGACGATGGCGATTCGGCGCGTCGATCCGAAGGCGACGGGTGGAGAGAACCTCTACGAGCTGTTGACCGATCGGGGCTACCTCGTGCTACCCAACACCGCCGGCTGCTTCACCGCTCAGGAGGCCGTGCTCACGGCAGAACTCGCACGCGAGGCCCTCGGTACGTCCCTCCTGAAGCTCGAAGTCATCGCGGATGAGGAGACGCTGCTACCCGACCCAATCGAGACCGTGGCCGCTGCTGCGGAACTCGTGAAGCGTGGTTTCCAGGTGCTGCCCTATACGAATGATGACCCGGTCATCGCGCAGCGACTCGAAGATGTCGGCTGCATCGCCGTGATGCCCCTAGCCGCCCCGATCGGCTCCGGTCTCGGTATCCGCAACCCGCACAACTTCGAGTTGATCGTCTCGCGCGCCTCCGTGCCAGTGATCGTCGACGCTGGCCTGGGCACCGCCTCCGATGTGGCGCTCGCATTCGAGCTCGGCTGCGACGCCGTGCTGCTGAACACCGCGGTAGCGCAGGCACGTGACGCGGTCCGTATGGCACGCGCGGTCCGGCATGCGGCGATCAGCGGGCGCGAGGCCTTCCTCGCCGGCCGCATGCCGAAACGCTTCTACGCCGACGCGTCGTCACCGATGGAGGGACGCATCGGCGCGCGGAACGCGGCATGGCCATGAAAACGCTACTCGAGTTCCCATTCCTCTACGTGGTCGTGGACCTCGACTACGTCGGCGACGAGCAGCAGTGGCTCCGGTCCCTGGGCGAGGTTGCCGAAGCAGCTGCTGGAAAGCCCGTGGCGATCCAGGTGCGGGCAAAGGGCGCGATGACCGAGGCCCTCGCCGCTCAGGCACGTGCACGCGTCCCGGACGATGTCCCATTGGTGTTGAACGGCGACAGCGCGTTCGCCAGACGGCTGGGGTACCACGCTGTGCAGTGGCCAGAGGCCGCCATCCCACACGCATCCGGACCACGCTCCCGACACCACGCGGATATACACCTTGCCTCAGTGCACTCGGTCGCGGCAGCCCGCCGTGCCGAACGTGCGGGCGCGGATGCCCTGGTGTTCGGGGCGGTGTTTCCTCCAGGGTCCAAAACGGCCGTGCCTGCTGGAGTTGAGGCACTGGCCGTGGTCGCAGCGGCGACCACCCTTCCGGTACTGGCGATCGGCGGGGTCACTCCGGAGCGAGTTGCAGCGTGTCTCTCCGCCGGCGCGCGGGGAGTGGCTGTTATCTCCGGTGTCCTTGCCGCCGCCTCCGCCGCCCGGGCGATCGAACACTACCTCGCTGCCATCCAAGCATATGAGGATGCGGACCATATCGAAGAGAGCGTGACCTCGTGAATCGTCAACCCTTCGAACCGACCGCGGCCTTCCGTCACACACTGCGCGACGAGAGCGCGGATATTTGGCAGGCGATTTTCGCACTGCCATTCCTGCAAGAACTCAGCACATCCCGGCTTCCACTCGACCGTTTCGCGTTCTTTATCGCGCAGGACTTGCTGTACCTCGATGAGTTCGCGCGTGTACTGGCGATGGGGGCGGCACGGAGTACCGAGCCACGTACTCAGGAGATGTTCCTGCGGCATGCCCAGAACGTCTCCTTCGTCGAGCAGGCCCTCCACTCCACGATTGCCCCGCAGATCGGGCTCGACCCGGACGTGGTACGGCAGCAAGAACCAGCCCCGGTCACGACCGCCTATACGGATCACCTGCTGCGGGTCGCCCACTCCGGCCATCTCGCCGAGCTGGTAGCGGCAATCCTGCCCTGCTACGAGGTCTACCGTCGTGTGGGGGAACACCTCGCCAGTGCTCCACCGCAACATCCGCTGTACGCGACGTGGGTCGCCTCGTATGCCTCTCCGGAGTTCGGGCGGGCGGTCGAAGAGCAACTGGAACTGGCCGACCGGCTCGCGACCCATGCGGATGTAGCGACGTGCGAGCGGATGGCCACGTACTACCGCAGGAGCATCCGCTACGAGTGGATGTTCTGGCAGCAGGCATACGACCGGCTCGCATGGCCGGTGGGCCGCACAGCGAGGGACAAGGAACCGTAGCGGTATCGAGCGTGCTCGCAGCATAGGCATAGTCGCCCCTCATTCGGGGCGGAAGGTGGGCGTGATGACGACACAGGATGAGACAGGCGCGGAAACGAGTGCGACCAAGACGTTCCCGTCGAGCAATAAGGTCTATCGCACCGGCTCGCGGCCGGACATCCGCGTCCCCGCGCGCGAAGTGGCTCAGAGCCCCACTATGGGTCTCAACGGTCCGGAGCAGAACAGCCCGCTCGCCGTCTATGACACAAGCGGCCCCTACACCGACCCCGACGCGAGCATCGACGTCCGCCGTGGCCTGTTGCCGCTGCGTGCCGCCTGGATCAAGGAGCGCGCCGACACCGAAGAGTACGACGGCCGCCCGCCGACCCTGCTCGACGACGGCGGCGAGCGCGGCACCTCGCTCGATGCGTTCCCGGGCACACGCCCTCGGCCGCTCCGCGCGCGCAGTGGCGCGAACGTCTCGCAGATGCACTACGCACGCCGCGGCATCGTCACGCCGGAGATGGAGTTTGTCGCGCTGCGTGAGGGAGTGCTTCCGGAGTTCGTCCGTGACGAAGTCGCGAGCGGGCGGGCGATCATCCCTTCGAACATCAACCACCCGGAGAGTGAGCCGATGATCATCGGCCGCAACTTTCTCGTGAAGGTCAACGCCAACATCGGGAACTCCGCCGTCGCCTCCTCGATCGACGAAGAAGTCGAGAAGCTGACCTGGGCGACCCGCTGGGGCGCCGACACCGTCATGGACCTCTCGACCGGCCGCGGCATCCACACCACGCGTGAGTGGATCATCCGCAACAGCCCGGTGCCGATCGGCACGGTTCCCATCTACCAGGCGCTCGAGAAGGTCGCGAGCGCCGCGGAACTGACCTGGGAGGTCTACCGCGACACGCTGATCGAGCAGGCCGAGCAGGGCGTCGACTACTTCACGATCCACGCAGGCGTGCGGCTCCGCTACATCCCGATGACGGCTCGCCGCGTCACCGGGATCGTCTCGCGCGGCGGCTCGATCATGGCCGCATGGTGCCTCGCGCATCACGAGGAGAACTTCCTCTACACGCACTTCGAAGAGATCTGCGAGATCATGAAGGCGTACGACATCGCCTTCTCGCTCGGCGACGGCCTCCGCCCCGGCTCGATCGCGGATGCCAACGACGAGGCACAGTTCGCGGAACTGCGCACGCTCGGCGAGCTGACCGAGATCGCCTGGAAGCATGACGTCCAGGTGATGGTCGAAGGGCCCGGGCACGTGCCGATACACAAGATCAAGGAGAACATGGACCTCGAACTCGAGGTCTGCCATGAGGCTCCGTTCTACACGCTCGGGCCGCTGACGACGGATATCGCGCCGGGATACGATCACATCACCTCAGCGATCGGCGCGGCGATGATCGCGTCGTACGGCACGGCCATGCTGTGCTATGTGACCCCCAAGGAGCACCTGGGCCTGCCCGACCGCGACGACGTGAAGGCCGGCGTCATCACCTACAAGATCGCGGCGCATGCCGCCGACCTGGCGAAGGGGCATCCCGGGGCGCAGCAGCGCGACGACGCGCTCTCCAAGGCGCGCTTCGAGTTCCGCTGGCGCGACCAGTTCAACCTCTCACTCGACCCGGACACCGCATCGTCGTATCACGACGAAACGCTGCCTGCGGAGCCCGCCAAGACCGCGCACTTTTGCTCGATGTGCGGGCCGAAGTTCTGCAGCATGCGTATCACCCAGGATGTCCGCGACTACGCGCGCACCCATGGCGTTCACGAGGAGGAGGTACTGGAGGTCGGCCTCATTGAGAAGGCCGACGAGTTCCGCGCTACTGGCGGGAAGCTCTATCTGCCGCAGTAACGAAGGACCGGTCGGGCCCCTGCAGAGACGGGAAGGACATCGTGTGCCGGATCTCTATGACACTATTTATCGCCGCCGGGATGTGCGACGCGAATTTACCGGCGCGCCGCTGCCGACCGGGGCACTCGAGCGCATGCTCGCTGCGGCCCATGCAGCGCCGAGCGTGGGGCTGAGCCAGCCATGGGATTTCGTGATCGTCACCAACCCGGATACACGGCACACGTTCTGGGAACATGTTCAGGTCGAGCGCGCACGGTTCATGGCCGACCTCGACGAACGACGGTCTGCCGCGTTCGCGCAGATCAAGATCGACGGCGTCCTCGAATCAACTCTCTCGATCGTCGTCACCTATGACGCGCAACGCGGCGCACCGCACGTCTTGGGCCGGCATGCGATCAACGATGCCGGCCTCTACTCCGTCTGCCTGGCGATTGAGAACCTTTGGCTCGCCGCCACCGCGGAGGCACTCGGGGTAGGCTGGGTCTCATTTTGTCGCGAGGAGTTCATTGCGGAGTTGCTTCGGCTACCGGACGGCATCCGACCGGTCGCATGGTTATGCCTCGGGCCGGTTGCAGAGCTCGCCCGCATACCGGATCTCGAAGCGGCGAACTGGCGGTCACGGAAGCCACTGGCCGACGTGGTGCATTACGGGACCTGGGGCGAGCGAAGTGCGCCTCAAGACTTGGGCGGGACCGCTACCTAATGCAGGGCGCGGCGGGATTCTTGTCGTCCGACGCGCTTCGCCTCCGTGCGTGCTCACAGCGTGTCGGGGTGCATACCTGCAGACAGGCCGCGCTAGGCTCACTGGGACTACCTCAACCGTCGTGACCTGAGAGGGTTCCCTGGCCGGTGCCGCACTTGGAATCGATGACCGGGTTCCGATGAAGCCCTCCGAAAGTCAGTTCACGTGACGGAAGGGGATCATCGCGATCGATCAAGGCTCGACGATGCGCAACCGTAAGCGCGGCGTCTCGTGCTGGCATTTGGGACAGCGGTAAACGAGCTCCACGGTATGTCCGCATGCCTGGTCGATGATCGTGAGCTCGTGGGCGGTATAGCGCTCGCCCCACAAGAGGAGCGCGCCCACGGCCAGCCCGAGGCCGTGCCCCTTCGGCGTCAGGAAATACTCGGCGCGCGGTGGCGCAATACTGTACGAGCGACGCTCGATGACAGCCGCCGCTTCCAGTCGCTTCAGGCGGTCCGCGAGGACGTTCGAGGCGATGCCCACCACCGACCCGCGGAGTTCGCTAAAACGTGTACGGCCTTGCAACAGGTCGCGCACGATCAGCAGAGACCAACGGTCCCCCACGAGGTCCAAGGCGGCGCCCAGTGGGTCGCGTGAATTCCGGCGTGCGCTCATCGGATGTCCTCGGGGCCAGGGGTGTGTTTGGGCGGCATCGGTCAGTTGCAATATACAACCGAGTGTCCTCCTGCGACCGAATACGGTGACGGGCGCGGTGAAGCGCTGCGTGCTGAAGGGGAGGACACCGTGGAAGATTCGATTGCCGGGCTGCTTGCGCGGGCACTGGAGCATGGCCGCCTGGACCGTGACGATGCACGTGCACTTGTTGCCGCGCGCGACCTGCCGCCGCTGCTTGAGACTGCTTCCACGCTTCGAGACCGTGCGCATGCAAATGTCGTCTCTTACTCCCGGAAGGTATTCATCCCGCTCACCCAGCTCTGTCGCGACGTGTGCCACTACTGCACCTTTGCGCAGCCACCGAAGCCTGGAGCCGCGGCTTATCTCACGCGCGAGGAGGTGCTCGCTATCGCGCGCGCTGGCGCGGCCGCTGGATGCAACGAGGCGCTCTTCACGCTCGGGGACAAACCCGAGCTGCGCTACTCGGTGGCGCGAGAGGCGCTCGCTGCGGTGGGCCACGAGACCACCATCGGCTACCTCGTTGAGATGGCGCGGGCGGTGCTCGACGAGGTCGGGTTGCTGCCGCATATGAATCCGGGGGTGATGACGCGAGAGGAGATCGCGGCGCTACGCACGGTGTCGGTCTCGCAGGGGATTATGCTCGAGAGCGTCTCGCCGCGGCTTGGTGCGCGAGGCGGGGTACACCACGGTTCCCCCGACAAGGAACCCGCAGCGCGTCTGGAGACCATTCGGCTCGCGGGCGAGCTGCGCGTGCCCTTCACTTCGGGGCTCCTGATCGGCATCGGCGAGACGCGGCTGGAGCGCATCGAGTCGCTCCTCGCACTGCGCGACCTGTCTGAGCAATACGGGCACATCCAGGAAATCATCGTCCAGAACTTCCGCGCGAAGGCTGGCACGAAGATGGCAGACGCGCCAGAACCCACGCTCGAGGACCTGCAGTGGACGATTGCAGTCGCGCGACTGATCTTCGGTCCGGCCATGAACATCCAGGCGCCGCCGAACCTCAGCCCACGCAGCTATGACCGCCTGATCGCTGCCGGGATCAATGACTGGGGTGGGGTATCGCCGGTGACGCCCGACCACGTGAACCCGGAGGCACCCTGGCCCCATCTCGAAGCGCTGCGCACCCAGACGGCGCGGGCCGGAAAGGCCTTGACCGAGCGACTGGCGATCTATCCCGCGTATGCCCGCGATGCGGACCGATGGCTGGACTCAGGGCTGGTCCCGAGGGTGCTGGGCGCGATGGATAGCGAAGGCTTCGCACGCGCGGACAATTGGTCCCCCGGCAGCGCGGTCGCCCCACCGGCGCGGGACGGGGTGACGATGGGGACCTCACCGGGAGGCAAGGGCTCGACGGCGACCGTGGCGGTACGCGCGCTCCTCGACCGGACGCTGGCAGGTGACGCTCTCGACGAAGCCGGGATCGTCCGCCTCTTCGGCGCACGCGGAGACGACTACCTTGCCGTCTGTGCGGCCGCCGATGATCTCCGCCGTCGTGTCAACGGTGACACCGTCACCTATGTCGTCAATCGCAACATCAACTACACGAACGTCTGCTACTTCCGCTGCCAGTTCTGCGCGTTCTCCAAAGGCAAGCTGAGCGAGAACCTCCGCGGCGCACCCTACGTGCTCGGTGTCGACGAGATCGTCCGGCGCAGCCAAGAAGCCTGGGAGCGCGGCGCGACCGAGGTGTGTATGCAGGGCGGCATCCACCCCGAGTACACGGGTGAGACCTACCTGGAGATCTGCAGATCCGTGAAGGAGGCCGTGCCCGGCATGCATGTGCACGCGTTCTCGCCACTCGAGGTCTGGCAGGGAGCGCAGACGCTGGGCGTATCGCTGGCAGCGTTTCTCGGCAGCCTTCGCGACGCGGGGCTGGGAACGCTGCCGGGGACGGCAGCAGAGATTTTGGACGATGAGGTCCGTGCCGTGCTCTGTCCCGACAAGATCAATACGGCGCAGTGGCTTGAGGTGATGGAAACTGCCCACGGGCTCGGCTTCCGTACTACCGCGACGATCATGTACGGCCACCTTGAGCGTCCGCTTTCGTGGGCGCGCCATCTGCTGCGGTTGAAGGAGCTGCAGGCGCGCACGGGCGGCTTCACGGAGTTCGTGCCGCTCCCGTTCGTCCACATGGAAGCCCCCGTCTACCTGAAAGGTCGGGCACGCCGTGGCCCGACCTTCCGCGAGGCCGTGCTGATGCACGCCGTGGCGCGTCTCGCGCTGTACCCCGAGTTCCGGAACATCCAGGTGTCGTGGGTCAAGATGGGGCCGGAGGGCGTGAAAGCCTGCCTCGCGGCGGGCGCGAACGACCTCGGCGGGACGCTGATGAACGAGAGCATCACGCGGGCGGCGGGCGCCGTGCACGGGGAAGAGATGCCGCCGGAGGCGATGGACCGACTGATCCGTTCGCTGGACCGCGTGCCCGCCCAGCGAAGCACTGCGTATGGCGGGGTGTCCGACGAGCGGGTGCGGGCTTCGTACAGGGCGGCGGTGCTCAGTCCTGTGGCGCTGCCGATGGCCGAACGGTATGCGCGCGACCCCGCTTCCAATGCGTCGCGAAAGCTCGTGCGGTTCGGCACAGACAAAGATGGGTAGCGCTCACGCCGCTGGCGTCCCTCAGGATGGCATGGTCTTGACGCCTCTGATCGAGCGTGTCGGCGAGACGTCGATGCCGACGCGTTTCGGTGAGTTCCGCGCGATCAGCTACCGGACGTTCATCGACTCGAAGGAGCATGTCGCGTTCGTGATGGGTGACCTCCGATCGGACGAGCCGACCCTCGTCCGTGTGCACGACCGGTGCATCACAGGGGATGTCTTCGACTCCATGCGCTGCGACTGCGGTGACCAGAAAGACGCGGCGCTCCAGCGCATCGCGGACGAAGGGCGGGGCGTCTTCGTGTACATGGATCAGGAGGGACGCGGGATCGGCCTGCACAACAAACTGCGCGCTTATCGTTTGCAGGAGGATCAGGGTCTCGATACCTACGAAGCGAACGAGGCGCTCGGGTTCCTCGCGGATGCGCGCGAGTACGGAATCAGCGCACAGATCCTCGTCGATCTCGGCGTCCGGCACATGCGCCTGATGACAAACAACCCGCTCAAGATCAGCGAGATCAACGCGTTCGGTGCACTATACGCCGCGGACCTGAACGGGCTTGAGCTGTGTGTCGTCGAGCGTGTGCCTCTCGAGATAATCGCCAACCCCCATAACGTCCGCTACCTCGCTGCGAAGCGGGACAAGACGGGCCACATGTTCGAGCAGTCGATACCGGACACGGCGTGGCCGGGAGAACACAGGACGCGTTGATGTCGGGTTCTGTCAGAACTCAGGGCTCGGGAACAATGGCGTCACGGACGGTGCCCGCGATGCGGCTGGTCACGCCGACGAGCGGAGCTACGGTTCCGAGTGCGGCCGCAGCGGCTGCTGGTTCCTCGTCCATGGCCCTCGCCAGCGCCCACCACGGTCGCGATAGACTGCCCCGGATGGATGCGGTGAAGGGGGCCGAGCATGTTCGGGACAGTGGCACGACTGCGGGTCAAGCCTGGGACGGAAGCCCTCCTCCTGGCCTGGGGTGAGGCGATCATGACTACCGGCCGAGCGAATGCCGCGTATTGGGGCTGGGCCGGCACGACGATCTACCGGTGCGTCGATGACCCACACTCCTTCTGGATGACCGTACTCTTCGACAGCGAGGAAGCCTACCGGCGAAACGCAGAGCGTCCGAATCAAGACACGCAGTATCGCCGCCTCCGTTCATGTCTCGAGGCCGACCCCGAATGGTCGGATGGCCACGTCGTCGCCGTCTCGACTCGCGAGATCTCGTACATCGAGCCGCGCTCCGTCGTATAGGCTTAGTGGCCCTCCGCTCCTCGAGGTGTCGCCGTGATCAGGCCGCCCGCCTTTTCCTGCCACGCAGAGGCTCGTTCTCTGTTCGGCCCTCTATCCGTGATCGCCTGTCGGTACTTCCTCGGTGCTTCCCGAGCGCCTGGCCGGCCATCGGATTTTGCCGCTTATCCACCATCTCCATTCAGGGAGGTTCGCATGCTGCTTATCCAAGAAGTCGGTGAGCTAGCCGTCCGTGCGGCGGAACGAGAGGGGGCCGATTCCGAGCCCTATCCTGCGGCCACGGTTCGCGAACTCTTCGACTCAGGCCTCATCCGAGCCCCTTTTCCCGAGTTGGAAGGCGGCAGCGGATGGAACTGTCTCGACGCGACGAACGCGATCGAGATACTTGCGTCTCGCTCACCATCGGCGGCCCTGATCGCAGCGATGCCCGTGGGCATAGCCGGGGTCGTCGCCGGCTCGAGCCCGGTGGTCCCCGCGGCAAGCCGGGCCGGCTGGGATAAACAGGCCGCCAGCATTGCAGCGGACTTTCGGGATGGAAAGCACTACGCCGCCTGTAATTCCGAGGCTGGAGCGGGCGGGTCCCTGGCAGCGACAAAGACCATCGCTTCGAAGACGTCCTCCGGCTGGCGGCTGACCGGGCCGAAGATCCTCGCTTCCGGTGGGACGCATGCGGACGTGTTCCTTTCCACGGCAAAGGTCAGCCAGGAAGACATGCCGGGAGCCGGCATCGTGGAGTTCTTCTTCGTCCCGACGGACGCGCCAGGGGTCACCGTTGCGAGCGACTGGGACGGCTTCGGAATGCGGAGCACGGAAAGCCAGAGCGTCTACTACGAGGACGCTCGCGCGTCCGGAATCTGGGGCTTTCCGGACTTCATCGCGATCGCTCAGCCACTCTCCTACTTCTTCTGCCTCTTTGCTGCCATTCCGCTCGGTTGCGCGACAGGGCTGCTCGAACTGATGAGCACGCCGGCCCCTGCGTCGCCGGCGCTGCGCCTTCGGCTCGCCGACGCGCGCATGAAGTGTGAAGCGCTCAGCGCCTATCTCAGCGAAACCGCAGGCGCTTGGCGTCCCGCAGCGGGGCCTGAATATGCAGCACGCGTCCTTCGCACAAAGACGTACGTTTCTTCTGAGGCGACCAAGCTCTGCGCTGAGCTGTTCGCGCTCAGTGGCGGACGCCATTACCGACGCGACGGAGCGGCGGCCCGATTGTTGGCCGATTCGTTTGCAGGGACGGCGCTGCGGCCGCCGCTTGCATTGTCTCTCGACACCCTCGTCGAGCAGTTCGAGAGCTAATTCGAAATGGTATTCAACGCAGGGTGGACGACAGGAACGGCGGCGCCGTTTTGATCTGGTCTGACGCGTAACAATGCTTCGCCAGCGAGTCACCCACTGACGCACTCACGGATCAAGTTAGCGAACGCTTCGGGCGCCTCCGCATACGTGACATGCCCGACATCGGCCAACTCAACGAGTCCCGCGTGGGGCATGGCATCCGCAATGTGAACGTCCTTCTCAGCCGGCACGTTCGTACCAACCAGCCGACTTCGAGAGGTTCCCGCGGCCCGAGCGCCGCGCGAAAGCGCCTTGCTCGCCCACGCAATGGTCGTGGTCAACCTGGCCTGCCCCGCCGGTCCGCGGGTCGCAGGTCGCAGGTCGCAGGTCGCAGGTCGCAGGTCGATGAGGTACCCGTGCCCCGAAGGCGACGTGCTGTCCCTACTTGCTCTCGATGCGTTCTGCCACCTCAACGATCCGCGCCTGCGGGCCTTGCATGACGTCTTGCCCGGGGCCGGCCCAGACCTGCTTCATCGTCGCAAGCAGCCCCTCCGCCTCATCGCGGGAGTCAAACTCCAGGTCGATCAGCACGAAGTTCGGGTCGTCTACCGAGCGCAGTATCTGGTAACGACGGACTCCGTGTCCGTGCCGGTCCGCGGATCACTGTCGAAGGCGCGCTTCCAGCCGTCGTAATCGGGTACCGAGTACTCGATCCGCAAGATGTGCATCTGTCCTCCGAAATTCGTCTGCCAGGCGACCCCGCGCCATCAGCGGGCGGGACCGGCGGGGATAGACGGCCGCGATCGCCTGATTTGACGCGTCGCAGTCCACGGTCGCACAACCGACGCTCGCGAGGGGCAGGATGACCGAACTCGTCGATGGCCGCCGGACGGGCCGCTTCCGCTAGACTCGCCGGCAGGCGGCCGCCAACGACCGTCCTCGGGCCCTGAACCGAAGGTGGGTGCACATGGGATCGGAATTTCGGCAGTTCCTGTTGCGCGGAAACGTGGTCGAGCTCGCGGTAGGCATCGTCATCGGCGTCGCGTTTGGCGCGGTGATCACATCCTTCGTCGCGAATCTCCTCACGCCACTCATCGCCGCGATTTTCGGAGAGCCAGATTTCTCGGCAATGACCTTCCAGGTCAACAACGCGGTGTTCAGGTACGGGGCATTCTTGAACTCGTTGATCGCCTTCGTGGCGATCGCCGCGGCCGTGTTCTTTTTCGTCGTGAAGCCCGCGAACGCCCTGAGCACCCGCGCGGCGCGTAATGCGGTGCCGGATGACAGTATCAAGAACTGCCCCGAATGCCTCAGCACCATCCCCCTCGGGGCGCGGCGCTGTGCGCATTGCGCAGAGCTGGTAGCCAGCTAACGGGGCGATTCGGAGGGCCGATCGGCAGTTGCGGAGCTGCTCCGTGGTGGGAGCGACCCGGTTCTCCGCCTCAGCTGCCCGAGGGTGCGGTCCGCCGCCGAGGCACAGTTTTGCGCGTCCGCCGCCCGATCGGCTTGAACGTGCAACGACCGAGGACGGATTCCCGGTACACCGAGCGCGAATCGATGGCCTATCGTTGCGCCATGCGCTGCTGGATCTGCGAACTGCAATCCGACTTTGCCGTTCACGCACCACACGGTGAGCAGCGGTCTTACTGCCTTGCCTGCGCGCGATCGATCCTGGACGCATCGACGAACGCGGACTTCGAGGAGGCATGGTGCGGTGAACTCACCGCACTCACGATCGAGGTGCTGCGCCGGGTCGCGCGCCGAGCCGCCTAGCCGTCGTCGCCGCGGAGCATCTGAGGCCATCGAGGGGGCCCCTACGCGACTGCCGCCAAGGCTATCGCGTCCCTTCGACCATCTCGGTCGCTCGATGACCTGATGTACGAGTCAACCAGCCCAATAGGGGACGAGGCGACGGGTGGGCTTCTACTAACTATTGAACAAGGCGACTACGGATCGGAACCGCAGCTCGAGCGCGGCCTGGTTACGCACAGGCGAACGGACATACCGATGTTCGTGCAGTGGTGATAAACCCCAACTTTTGATCAAAAAGGCCGGCGGCTCGATCGGCAATACGCCTTCGACTGTGGCTTCTTCCCTCGTCGCGCTGACACTGAT